>JAJDDR010000269.1 GCA_029260255.1 Phycisphaerae bacterium | reverse complement strand
GTACGCCACGGCGCTGACCGCCGCCATCGATGCGGCAACGCCAAAGACGGTGATCCTGCCGACGACGGCGTTGGGTCGCGATCTCGCCGCCCGCGTCGGCGCGCGCAAGCGAGCGTCGATGGTCATCGACTGCACCGAGGTGGACGCGGATGGTGGCGATTTGGTGGCCACAACCACGATGTACTGCGGCAAGGTTTTCAGCAAGTTTCGTCTTACCGGCGATCGGCTTCAGGTTGTGACGATCCGATCCAATGTCTATCCGGCGGTCGATCCGGTTGACGGTGCGACCGCGGAGACGGTGTCCGTGGCACCGGCGTTTCGTCCGGAGGACATGCGTCTCAAGGTCAAGGAGATCGTCAGCACGACCAGCGGCGTGAAGGACGTCACCGAGGCGGACATCGTCGTCTCAGGAGGGCGAGCGCTGAAGTCGGAAGAGAACTTCAAGATCATCCACGAGCTGGCGGAAGTGCTCGACGGCGCGGTCGGTGCTTCGCGCGCCGCGTGTGACGCGGGGTATCAACCGCACACGCGCCAGGTCGGGTTGACCGGAAAGGTCGTCACGCCGGCGCTGTACATCGCTTGCGGGATCGACGGCGCCATTCAGCACCTCGCGGGGATGCGCGGCAGCAAGGTGATCGTAGCCGTTAATACGAAGGCGGAGGCACCGATCTTCAAGCTCGCCAACTACGGATGCGTGGTCGACTTGTTCGTCCTGGTCCCGCTGTTGACGCAGGAATTCCGCAAGTTGCTCGAGCGGTAATCGCCGGATCGACGCGTGGCGTGACACCATATTGTGACACGGTGTTTCGGATGGTGGATTCATGAGTCCGATCTTCATGACATTGCTGCTGATCGTCACACTCGGCGTGTTCGCGTACACGGCCAATCGCCGCTGGCGACTGCTGATGGTGGGTGCCGCCGACAAGCGATCCGACCGTGTCGGTGATCGCGTGCGCGCGACGATCGAGTACGCGTTCGCTCAGAAGCGCATGCGCCGCTATCCGCTGGCCGGCATCGCCCATCAAGTCATTTTTCTCGGCTTTCTCGTGCTGGCGATCCGCTCGTTGATCCTATTCAGCAGGGGATACGTTGAGGATTCGAGCCTGATTCTGTTCGCGCCGCACACGGTGATCGGCGACGTGTACTCGCTGCTGAAGGACGTGTTCGTTGTCCTGGTCATGCTGGGCACGCTGGTGTTCTTCTACTATCGCCTCGTGGTCAAGCTGGCGCGCATGACGCTCAGCACTGAAGGTGCCATCATACTCGGGATCATCTTCGTGATGATGGTCGCCGATGTCGTCTACGACGGGGCGTGGATCAACCTGCGAGCAAGAGCGGCAGGGGCGGAGGTGACTTTCTCCGGCTGGGAGCCGGTGGGTTCCGTCCTGGCGCTGTTGTTCCAGGATGCCGGCGACGGCGTTTTGCGATGCCTGGCCCACGTGGGCTTCTGGACGCACACGTCGCTCGTGCTGGTTTTCTTGAACCTCCTGCCGCGATCGAAGCACTTTCACGTCATTACCGCGGTTCCCAACGTGTTCCTCCAGAACCTGACGCCGCGCGGTCGGATCGCTCCGATCGAAGACATCGAGGGCAAGGTCGAACGCGAGGAAACGCTGGGCATCAAGCGCATCGATCAGTTCTCGTGGAAGAGCATTCTCGACTTCTACACCTGTACGGAGTGCGGTCGGTGCAGCGATCATTGTCCGGCCACCAACACCGGCAAGAAACTGTCTCCCAAGCACCTGACCATCGACCTTCGCAACTTTCTCTACCAACACGAGACCGCCTTGATTAATCCGAGCCGCGACCGTAAGGGAGCGGACGCCGAGAACGCCGAATACGCCAAGGACCTCGTCGACGGCGTGATCGATCCCGAAGTGCTGTGGGCATGCACCAGTTGCCGCGCCTGCGAGACCGAATGCCCCGTGTTCATCACCTACGTGGACAAGATCGTCGACATGCGGCGGTACCTCGTACAAGAACGCGGCGAATTCCCCAACGAGTTGCAGACGGCGTTTCGGTCGTTGGAGACCAGCATGAACCCGTGGGGGTTCTCGCAGGACGAACGCGGTCAATGGGCCGACGGCTTGAACGTGCCGTTGATCTCCGAGAAGCCGGATGCGGAGATCCTGTTCTGGGTCGGTTGCGCACCATCGTTCGACGAACGAGCGAAGATCACCACCCGCGCGACGGCGCAGTTGCTCCAACGCGCTGGTGTCGAGTTTGCCATTCTCGGTCCGGAAGAACAGTGTACCGGCGACTTCGCCCGGCGGGCCGGCAACGAGTTCCTGTTTCAGACGCTCGCCGAGGCCAACTGCGGAGTTCTCAACGGATACAACGTCAAGAAGATCATCACGACATGCCCGCACTGTTTCAATACGTTGGCCCATGAGTACCCGGACTTCGGCGGCAACTTCGAGGTGATTCACCACACCGAGTTCCTCGCCCGGCTCGTGCGTGAGGGCAAACTCGTCCCCAAGAACAGGGTCGAGCGGACGATCGCGTTTCACGACTCGTGCTACCTCGGCCGGTACAACGACGTCTACGACGCCCCGCGCGACGTGCTGCGGGCCATCCCCGGCGTCAAGCTCGTCGAGCCCGAGCAAACGCGCGACCGTGGTCTCTGCTGCGGCGCGGGCGGCGCCCAGATGTTCAAGGAAGAGGAGCCCGGCGATGAGCGCGTGAACCACATGCGCACGGAGCAACTCCTCGCGACCAAGCCGGACGCCATCGCCAGCGCGTGCCCGTTTTGCATCCGCATGCTGAGCGACGGTCTCGGCGACAAGGAAAGAACCGACGTCGAGCCTCTCGACGTAGCCGACGTGCTCCTCCGATCGGTCGAAGAGAATGTACCCGCGGAACAGACCGCCGGTGCCTAGAGCAGTGGTTCCGCCGAATGGCATTGCCCCGAGCCCCGACCGTAAGGGAGGGGACACGCGGGGGCACTCTCACAACCGCTCCCTAACGGTCGCGGCTCGGTTACTGATTTGATTAACTGGTTAGACCCCAAGGAAAGGGAATCCGTATGGCAACCCTCGGAAGAAGAATCGCGAACTGGGTTCACAACCTCGCCTGTGACGACCTGGACGACAAGACGATACACGAAGTCAAACGCAGGGTGATCGACTCGATCGGCTGCGCCCTGGGGGCGTACTACGAGGCGCCGGGCAAGATCACGCGGGCGCTGGCCGAGTCGCGTAACGATACGCACGCGGGCATTCTCTTCGGCACGACTCACAGCACCAGTCCTGAGCTGGCCGCGTTCGCCAACGGTACGCTGATTCGCTACCTCGACTACAATGACACGTACCTGTCACTCGAACCGGCGCATCCGTCCGATAATCTCTCAGCCGCGATCGCCGTCACGCAGACGACGGGCAAGACCGGCCGCGACATGATCCTGGCTGCGGTGATCGGCTACGAGATTCAGTGTCGCCTGTGCGATGCGGCCAGTCTACGTGCCCACGGCTGGGATCACGTGTTTTACGGCGCGCTCAGCACGGCGATGCTCGCCGGGAAGCTTTGGGATCTCGATGAAGACGCGCTCGAGCACGCTTTGGGGCTGTCCGGCGTGTGCAACATCGCGACACGCCAGACACGCACCGGTCAGATGTCCCATTGGAAGGCATGCGCCTTCGCCAACGCCGCGCGCAACGGCGTTTTTGCCGCGGACCTTGCCCGCCGCGGCATGACCGGACCGTACGAGATCATCGAAGGACCCAAGGGCGTGTTCAACCAACTCACCGGTCCGTTCGAGCTCAAACTCGGCGGCAAGAATGACTACATGATCAACGGCACCTACATCAAGTTCTGGCCGGCGGAGTATCACTCTCAGTCCGCGATCGAAGCCATCCTCGCGATGCGCCCCGAGATCGGCGATCGCGAGGTGACAGCCATCCACATCGGGAGTTTCGAGGCGGCCGTCAGCATCATCGGCAGCGAGCCGGAGAAGTGGCGCCCGACGTCGCGCGAGACCGCGGATCATTCGATGGCCTACTGCGTGGCCGTCGCGCTGCTCGACGGCGATGTAACGCTGCGCTCGTTCGACGATGACCGACTGGTCGATCCGAAGATCCTCGGGCTGATGGACAAGACCAAGATCACCGAGGATCCTGAACTTAACGCGGGCTACCCGAAGGGCATCCCCAACCATCTTACGGTTACCCTGGCAGACGGCACGAAACTCGAAAAACGCATCGACTATCCGCGAGGACACAACCTGAACCCCATGACCGACGACGAGGTGATCGCCAAGTTCAAGCGGTTGGCGGACGGCGTCATCACCGACGCGACGGCGGAGAAGATCCTCGCCGCCGCCTGGAAGCTCGACGAGCTCACCGACCTGCGCGACATCACGGCCTTCGAGGTGATTAGGAAGTAGAGACCGCGCAGCGCACAGCGATCTACTCCGCCGCGGCGACGGTGGGGGTCCGGGGGGCGAAGAGGTGCGCCGAGGCGTTTTCGGACTCGATGCGGTCCGCGAGTGTGTAGGTTCTCTCGAGGCGGTTGACCCAGTCGGCGCGCTCATCGCGCCAGTTGTGAGAGAATAGGAACCAGACGCGGTCGTGTTGGGCGGCCCAAGTGTCGAATCGCTCGGCGAACTTTAACGGTTCCTGCCTGTCTGACGCGGGCTCGACCAGTACCGGGACGTTAACGCCGTTCCAATGCACATTCACGTACCGGACCGGTCCGCGATCATCGGGCTGACGCAGAATCTCATCTACGCCGGCGTAGAACTCGAACGCGTCACTGGCGCCGTAGTACACGAACAACGCATCACCGGGTTGAATGTTCGCCTTCAGGTGCGCGATGGCCGGGCGGATATGCTCGCTCACCATCGGAACCACAAAAACCCCGTATCCCGCGCGGGCGGCCGGCACGCCGATGCACAGACCGATGAGCCCGATGGTCGCGGGCGTCCACCGAGCCGCGCGCACAAACTGATACAAACCGCACCCCACGCCGATCGAGACGATCGGGACCAGGAAGGTCATCGTCCGCAGCCGTCCGATCGGCCACAGGCGCATCGCGCCCGATACGAGAATCTCGGCGCCCAGTACTATCAGGACGATGCACAGCGGGCGGCATCGCTTCCACAGCACTCCGGCGGATAGACCGATGGCAAGCAGTTGGAGGGTGGCCACACACCAACTGACCGGCGGCCACTCGAAGCGCACGTCCAGCACATACTGCGCAATCCCCTTGACGCTCGACGCCATCCAAGCCGCCAAAGCGCCCGGCGCGAGGCTCGCGGGCCAAGTGGTTTCCTGAACGTCGTAGTAGTTTTTCAGAATGTCGAGCGCAGCACCGCCTTGATACCACGCGTAGCAGGCGCCCGCACCGATCGCGAATACCGCGGCCGCAGCCAAGAAGGCACCGATGGGACGCCGCCCGTCCTCGCATCGTCGAAGACACGACCACCCCAGGACCGGCAGCCACGCGGCCGTCACCAGGGCACCGGTGTAGGTGAACCCCAGCCCGCACAGCGCGCAGAGCAGGAAGATCACCAGTTGCCGGCGCGTGCGCCGGCGGTAGGCCTCGTATCCGGCCCACAACAGGACGACCGTCATCAGCGCTTCGTAGGAGAAGACCTTGATCTCACGGGAGTAACTCACCAGCACCGGGTGAACTGCCGCCGCACTCGCGGCCAGCACGCCGGACCACTCATTCACGTAGCGACGCGTGAAGAAGTAGACGGCGGCGACGCAGCCGACTCCCGCGAGCGCGTAGGGAATGCGCAGCGCCAACTCCGATCGTCCGAAGACCCCAAGCATATTGTTCAGCGCAACGAACTTGAGCGGCGGCATGCGCCGGGCTTCGGCCAGACCGCCGTGATCGGCCCAGTTGGCCCGCCAGGATTCGTCATGCCCGAAGCTGTCGTACCCCAGATTATGCAGCCGCAAACTCGCAGCCGCACACATGACCAGCGCGACAACCCAATACCGTCGACAGAAAGACCCCATGGCGACTCCACGTTCGATAGACCGTCGAATCAGGATATCGGACGTGTCGCCCGTTCACTTCAGCAGGATCGCAGAAACCGGCGTGGTGACGACCAGCCGCTCGCGCGAACAGGGGTTCGTAGGAGGGAGTCAACTTTCCGGGACGCGAGCCCGTTCCGGGACGGTATGGCTTCATTGGTACAGAGGCACCTTATGGTATTCGGAAGAGGTATGTCGGCAAACGCGTTCCGGACGAGCATCGAAAGAAGGGTGCGGCCAATCCGATCGAGTATTCTTGTCGGTAGGCACACGTCAGAGTCGGCGGCCGGCTCAGTATCAAGTTGACAGTCATCACCGTCGGCCCGGTGACGCGTGTCGCTTCCGGCGTCGTTGGTTCTGGCCCAACTCCCGAAGCCACGCGGCGAGCCGGTGGAGGCCCTCGTCGATGGGGACTTGGGGTTCGTAGCCGAGTTCGGTTTGGGCGGCGGTGATGTTGAAGTAGTGGTCGGTGGTGAGGATGTTGGCGACGAAGCGGGTCATGGGGGGTTCGGCTTTTAGGCGGAGCGCTTTGTAGACCGTTTCCAGGACGGCGCCGGCGGTGCGGCCGAGGAGGAGAGGGACAGAGCGTGTCACTGGGGGGAGATCGGCTGCTGCGAGGATGCCGTTGATGATGGTCCAGATGGACCTGGGGTCGCCTTGGCTTATGAAGAAGGCCCGGCCGGCGGCGCGCGGGTTGCGATTGAGGGCGTCGGCTGCGAGTAGGTGCGCGCGGGCGGCGTCGTCGATGTAGGTGGTGTCGATCAGGTAGTCACGCTTTCCGATTCGACGCAGCTTGCCGGCGCGCTGTTGGGCGATGAAGCGGGGGGCCATGTGGTTGTCGCGGGGACCCCAGACGAGATGGGGGCGCAGGGCGATGGTGCGGAGTTCGTCGGAGTTGGCTGCGAGGACGGCTTGCTCGGCGATGGCCTTCGTGGCGGAGTAGTGCGAGATCGGCTTGGCGGGATAGGGCAGGGATTCGTCGGCGCCGCGAACGTCTGTGCCGTCGAACACCACACTCGGCGAACTCGTGAACACCAACCGGCGAACGCGATGCGTTCGGCAGGCGGCGAGGACGTTCTGCGTGCCTCGGACGTTGGGTTCGTAGTATTCGGAGTAAGGCCCCCAGAACCCCGACTTGGCTGCGACGTGGAACACGACGTCGCGATTTGTGCAGGCATCGCTGACGGCTTGCGCGTCGCGCAGATCGCCGCGCACGAGTTCAACCCCGAGCGCGGCGAGGTCAGGGCAATCCCGACGCACGAGTGTGCGCACTCGGTCGCCTCGGGCCAGTAGCTGCTCGACCACCGCCCGTCCGACGAAGCCGTTTCCGCCCGTCACCAGCACGCGGCAGGGGGTCATCGAAGTCGCCCCGATGCCCACGCGGCGAGTTTCTCGCGGAAAATCTTGGCGTTGTGCCGCACGTCCACGGGAAACCCGGGGTGGTACAGCAGGGTGTGGATTCGCCGG
>JAJDDR010000268.1 GCA_029260255.1 Phycisphaerae bacterium | reverse complement strand
CCGCCAGCGGCTCATCGGTGCGTTCGAGAATCATGCACGCCCGCTTGCCGCGAAGCGCCTCGACAAGGGCGGCCGCCGGGAAGGGACGCAGGACATTCACGTGAACCGACCCGACCTTGGCGCCCCGAGTCTCGCGGAGATAGTCCACGCCCGCCTCGATGTTCTCCGCGGCCGAACCGAGCGAGATATAGACGTATTCCGCGTCCTCGGTCCGGTAGCTGCTCACCAACCCGTAATCACGCCCGGTCAGCTTGGCGAAATCGGCGTACGCCTCTTCGAGGAACCCGAGGATGGGCTCGGCGAAGTTGTTGCGCCGCGCCACCACGCCGTTCATGTAGTGTTCCTGGTTCTGCACCGGTCCCAGCAGGATCGGATTGCTCAGATCGATCATGCGCGGAACGCGCCGACGCTTGGGTCCGAACAGGGTCCGCTGCGCGTCCGTCGGGCAATCGATCATGTCGTCCGCTGACCCGAGATACTCGCGGATCAACTCCGATTCGTGCATGTAGAACGTACGTTCCAAATGCGAAGTCAGAAAGCCGTCCTGTGCGTTGATGCCCGGCGTCAAACTCAACTCCGTCACCCGGCGGAGAATGAGTGACTGGTCCGCCGCCTGCTGAGCGTCCTTGGCGAACAGGATGATCCACCCCGTGTCCAGCGCGGCGTAGACGTCGTCGTGCCCGCAGTGCACGTTGAGCGCGTGCTTGGTCAGCGCCCGGGCGGCCACCTGCAGGATCATCGTCGAGCACTTGCCCGGAGCGTGGTAGAATTGCTCAACGCCGTACACCAGCCCCTGACCGGATGTGAAGTTTACCGTCCGCTTGCCGGTGACCGACAACGCGATCGCCCCGCCCTGTGCAGCGTGCTCTCCCTCGGTCTCGACCGCCAACTTCGGATCGCCGAAGACGTTCAGCTTGCCCTCGGCGAACGCCTGCTGGAACATCTCGCCCATCTCCGTCGACGGCGTGATCGGATAGAACACACCCCCGTCGCAAACACGGGCCTCCGTGTAGTAGCTGACGAGTTGATTCCCGTTGGTGGTGACGCGAATGCCCGGATACCGTGGTCTGCTTCCCATGATTGCCTGCCGAATCTCTCGCGGGTGGTTATTCGCCTGTTGATTACCGTCTTGGATGTCGGATTCTACGACATTACACTCCGATCGCATAGTTCAGCACCTTCCGTTATCGCGGGAAATCGAGGTGAATCACTACCTCATCATCATCCGCAGCGCGATCTCCTCACGCTTCACTGTTGGCGACATTGCTGTCCTTGATATCGGCGTTGCGGCTCGACGATCCAAGTCACCCTGCGTGATCCTGCGCCGCTTTCCGAGCCGCGACCGTCAGGGAGCGGTCCTCTCAAACGACCATTCGCGCGGAATCATGCAAGGTCGTTCGCGAAATGGACGGCCGTGCGTATCCCGCCCCAAAAGTCGCTCTTGTGGAAGAACTCGTTCGGTCCGTGCGCGTTGCAGTTTGGCAGGCACAGTCCGATCATGATGGTCTCGGCACCGAGAATCTGCTTGAACATCGGCAGAATGGGCAACGACCCGCCCTCGCGGATCATGACCGGCGCGGTGCCGAATCCCGCCTCCAACGCCGACTTGGCCGCGGCGAGCCCCGCGAGATCCAGCGGGCACATGTAGGCGGCACAACACGCGTGCACCTTGATCTCAACGCGTACGCCGTCCGGCGCCGCCGCCATCACCGCCTCGTCGAACGCCGCGGAGATCTTGTCCGGATCCTGGCCGGGAACGATTCGCATCGACACCTTTGCTCCCATCTTGGCCGGGATGATTGTGGACGACCCCTCGCCCATGAACCCCCCGAACAGTCCATTGACGTCCAACGTCGGACGCACCCATCGCCGTTCCAGCGTCGTGAAACCCACCTCTCCGTCCAACGCCGGGCTTCCCAGCATGTCACGGTACGCCGTTTCGTCGAACGGCAGCGAACCGATCATCGACTTCTCGTCATCCGACGGCGGCTGCACCCCGTCATAGAATCCGGGGATCGTCACGCGGTTGTTGGCGTCCTTCAACGACGTGATGATCTGGCACAGCGCGTTGCCCGGGTTCGTGATCGTCCCGCCGAACGAACCGCTGTGTAAGTCGTTACGCGGACCGCTCAGCAGGATCTCCTTGTAGATCATGCCCTTCGTGCCGTAGGTGATTGCCGGCGTCTCCGGGTCGTACTTGCACGTGTCCGAAAGCACAACGTAGTCGCACGCCAGACGCTCCCGATGACGTTCGACCAGCGGTCCGAGGTTCGGCGAGCCGATCTCCTCTTCTCCTTCAACCAGGAACTTGAGGCGGATTGGTGTCTTGCCCACGGTCTTCATCCACGCCTCAGCCGCCAGCAGGTGTGTCAGAACCTGTCCCTTGTCGTCGGCCGACCCCCGCGCGACGAGTTTCCCGTCCACCTCGGCCGGCTCGAACGCGTCGGCATTCCACAGCGAAACATCGCCCACCGGCTGCACGTCGTAGTGCCCGTAGACCAACACCGTCGGACCGCCGCCCTCCACCGGCCCGGTATCACCGACCACCGCGGGCCAGCCTTCGGTCGCAACGATCTCCGTCTCGATGCCGCAGCCGCTCAACAGGTCGGCCACCCACTTCGCCGCCCGGTCCATCTCCGCCTTGCAGTTGCGATCCGTCGAGATGCTCGGAATCCGCAGCCACGTCTTGAGTCGCTCGGCGTACTCCTTCTCGTTGTCTTTCACGTAGGCCAGTACTTGGTCAATCACGCCAGGGTCCTTCCTCAGATTGTCTCGGATGATCGTCGAACCGGTTTGCACCGTCTCGGCACCATCATAGCTCGTATCCGACGAGTCTGTCCAACGCCGCCGGCATCGACCGCCGTGCATCGCCGATGACCTGCGACTACAATCCACCCATGGGTGCCGTTCGACCACCGAAACGCGCCAAGCTCTTCGCCGGGCTTCTCACCGGCGATGCCGATCTCTTCGCGCTCGCGACGCGGCGACTCGCCGAGCACTTCGGGCCGATCGATTTCGAGAGCGACGTCTGGACGTTCGACAAGACCGACTACTACGAGCCCGAGATGGGACCGAACATCAAGCGGCGTTTCGTCTTCTTCGATGAGCTGGCCTCCATGGAACGCCTCGCCGAGATCAAACGCCTGACCAACGACATCGAGGCGAGGATCTGCGACGACCTCGGACACCCGCACACCGCACGCCCGGTCAACATCGATCCCGGGTACATCACGCTGTCGAAACTCATCCTGGCCACCACCAAGGACCGTGCCCACCGCATCTACATCCAGCGAGGGATCTTCGCCGAGGTGACGCTTCAGTTCGCATCCGGGTGCTGGCGGGCATTTCCCTGGACCTTTCCCGATTACGCCGACGACACGTACCATTCCACGTTCACCCAAGCACGCGACCGTCTCAAGGAGCAGTTGTCCGCGTAGCGACCACATTCTGCGCCTACCACGTTTTTGCGGCATCCTCGTTTAGCGGCGACCCGAAGGGGGGCGCTCCCCATCGGGGCGCCGCAAAACGTTGTTTCGCACGAA
>JAJDDR010000267.1 GCA_029260255.1 Phycisphaerae bacterium | reverse complement strand
CTCGAATCTGTGGATGTGCGGGTCGGGGACGCACCCCGGCGGCGGAATCATGGGCGCGCCCGGTGAGCTTGCGGCCAAGACGATGCTCAGTTCCGGGGGGGTCTAATCTCGGCTCTGGCCCGGTGCGTTTGCCGCCAGGGTTACGCTCAGCTACAATGAGTATTGGGTGGCGGTCGGCTTCTTTCGTGTCGAGCCCAACCTTTTCTAGTATCCGCCAGCCCGGGGACGCGGTCCCGGTCAAGGAGTGATCAGTGAGATTCGTCGTCAATCTTGAGCGTGATGAAACCGGGATGATGGTCGCAGAGTGTCCCGCGATTCCGGGTTGTATTTCGCAAGGAAAGACAGAGGCGGAAGCCCTGGACAATATCCGCGAGGCCATCGAGGCCTGCCTGGAAACCCGAGCAGCGAACGGCATGCCACTCACCGTGGCGACGCGCGAGGTCGAGGTCAAGGTCTGATGGCCCAGCTACCGGTGATTGGGTGTGTGACCGTTTCGGCGGGTGCCACTGGTAGCTTGCCTGCCAGTGTGTATGCCGCAGACGCCCACCAGAGTGCCCGCACGGGCGGACAAGCCGCCCGTGGCACCCAAAACCGATTGCCGCCAAAACGGTCACGCTCCCCCGGTGATTTCGGGTGCGCAGGCGGTGCGCGCGTTCGCAAAGGCCGGGTGGACGAAGGATCGCCAACGGGGAAGCTATCTGGTCACGCTGATGGCGGGACGCAATGTGAGCTTGTCCATTCCGCAACACCGCGAACTCGCACCTGGAACGCTCCGAGCACCGATCCGCGCGGCGGGAATGACAGTGGATGAGTTCGTCGCGCTGCGGTGACGGCGGGTGGGCCACCGCGTCTGAGGGGTGGGGGAGCGGTTCCTCGCCCAAGCGCAGACACCGCTTGCCCGGAAGCCGCACCGCCCGGGAATCGTGTCCCCCACGTCCGAAGGTCACGTCCACCCAGCCCCAATTGTCAATCCGTTGGCCAGATGATCGACTAGGCGAGGGAGCCAAACATGAGCGTTTCAAAGCGAGTTGAGTCAGCAATCGAGCGGATGCAGGAAGACGACGCCGAAGGAGCGTTATTCCAAATCAGCAGTACCGTCGATGCGACGGCGAAACGAGAGTACGACAAACGAGGTGGAAAAAGCTACAAGACATTCATCCACGAAAACCTCGGAATGATCGTGGACGTCTCATTCCCCGCAAGACGTGTTCACAATCTCAATCTCCACTACCCCCATGACGACATCTCGACCGATGAGAACGGGCTCTGCTCGATCCAGGATATACTCTACCACGCGATTCGTTGCGGGTTGTATCATGAGGCAAAGCTACCCGATAATCTCAAGTTCACGAACGAAGGGCAAATCCGAGTTGAAGATGACTCGCTTGTTCTGCCTTCGGCGTTGATTTACGGTTTGATTGTCGCCGTAGTGGTCTCCCCCGTTAACTCAGAAGAACGGGTGTCAGAATCCGTTATGCTCAATTTCGATGGTATCTCAATGCTGCTTAACTGCCTGTGGGGAAAGCGTGCCGAGATGAGATGGTTGCTCGACGTACGGTATGATACGACTCAGGTCATGAACAGGCTAGAAGCGGAAAGGGGCTCCGCAGCAAGTGCAGACATGGAGCATGAAACGAAGGAATGAACCATGTACAACGTTAGACGAACGAACAACCAGGGGCAGCATGAGTATTGGCAAGACGACGATTCACGGGCCAAGAAGGCGGGTGGAACCCGCCCTACTCTTGCGACGCCGCAATCTCTGGTCACACGTTTGTGCATCTTGACCACCAGAAGGCTGGGCGATACACGACACGTGCGTCGGGGAGCGGAGGTTGCTTGGAGGATGCGGCATGAGTTCACTCTCAGTTGGCGCGCGGCGATACGACGTCGTCGTGATTGGCGCTGGGCATAACGGCTTGACGACGGCGGCGCTGCTGGCGAAGGCGGGGCGGAAGGTCGTGGTGGTCGAGCGGCGCGACGTTGTCGGCGGGATCGCGACGGGCGGGGAGTTTCATCCGGGGTATGTGTCGGCGGGGATGGCGCACGATACGACGGGTGTTCGACCCTGGGTCGTCGACGCGCTTCGGCTGGAGTCGTTCGGGTTGCAGCGCGGGGGGGCGGCTCCGGTGTTTGCGCCGGCGACTGAGGGTCGGGGGTTGTTGCTGCATCATGACGCGGGCGGGGCGGCGGACGAGATTGCGGCGCATTCGGGGGCGGACGCTGGGAGGTACGGGGAGTACCGCGCGTTCTTTGAGCGGATCGGTGGATTGACGGGTCGGCTGTTTGATTCGGTGCCGCCGGATGTGCTGGGTGACGGGGGGATCGACTGGCGGGAGGCGCTTTCGAGCGGGTGGGCGCTGCGACGGCTGGGGCGGAAGGGGATGATGGAGGTTCTGCGCATCGGTCCGATGTGCGTGGCGGACTGGTTGAACGAGTGGTTCGAGAGTGAACTTCTGAAGTGCGTGCTGGCGGGTCCGGCCGTGTACGGCACGTTTACGGGTCCGTGGTCGCCGGGGAGTAACGCGCTGCTGGCGCGGCATGAACTGTTGTGCGCGGGGCGCGTTCGAACGGGACCGGCCGGGTTGGTTGCGGCGCTGGAGAAGGCGGCGCGGGCGTTCGGCGCGGAGATTCGGACGGGGTGTGAAGTCGAGCGGATTCGCGTTTCGGGCGGCGTGGTGGGCGGCGTTTCGCTGGTCGGGGGCGAGGAGATCGACGCGGCGATCGTTGCGGCGTCGTGCGATCCGAAGCGGACATTTCTGGGACTGCTTTCCGGTGGTGACGTGAGTACGGTGTTGGAGCATCGTATCGAGAACTACCGGATGAATGGAACGACTGCGAAAGTGAATCTCGCGTTGTCGGGTTCGTTGCGTTTTGCGTGTCGGCCTGAGCTGGATGTGGAGTACGCACGGACGGGTGAGACGCTGGACGAGATGGAGCGGGCGTTTGATGCGGTGAAGTACGGGCGTTTTGCGGAACGGCCGGTATTGGACATCTACGTGCCGACAGTTGCGAACCCGCAGTTCGCGCCGGCGGGTCACAGTGTTGTGTCGTTGACGGTGCATTTCGCGCCCTATGATCTTTCCGGCGGTTGGAATGATGCACAGCGGGAAGCGCTGGGGGACGCGGCCGTCGGCGCGTTGGCGCGGTACGCGCCGGGTGTGGGCGGGCTGATCGTCGGTCGCGAGGTGTTGACACCGGTTGATATCGAGTCGCGGTATGGTGTCACGGGTGGGCACTGGCATCACGGCGAGCACGGTTTGGATCAGTTGCTGGTTCGCCCGGCGCCGGCGTGTACGCGGTATGCGACTCCGGTCGAGGGGCTGTATCTCTGCGGCAGCGGCAGTCATCCCGGGGGCGGGTTGACGTGTGCCCCCGGGGCACTGGCGGCGCGGGGCATGCTAGAATGCGCCGTGCGTTAGGGATGCGTGGCGAAACTCAGCAATGGGGATGAAAGACGCGTGTGCTTGGCCTTGGATCCACCGGTTGAAAACCGGTGCCACACATTTGCCATGGCGTGTTAGAGCAACGCCGGGCGCCGCCGCGAGGTCATTTCGGTTTGCGGTCGTGTTGTTCTCTGATGGTTCGGAACATGGCGCGGATGTCGCTGGCGCCGCCGATGGCGACGACGATTGCGAGCCCGGCGAAGACGGTGAGCCCGAGCACGAGTAGCCAGCCCCAGAACGATACCCAGAAATCCATGCTACAGCGACTCCGTCGGTTGGTCGGTCGCGCGCTTGTCGGGGAAGAGCAGCGAACCGACGACCATTAAAACGATACAGGCGGTCGCGGAGGAGAGCCCCACGACTTCGCTGGTCAACTCGACGCCAAGCCGGTCGAATGCGAGGGCATCCTGCACGGGTTGGAGTCCGAGCAACGCGCTCGAGCCCGCTATCAGTGCGAGGTAGGCACCGACCGTGCTGGCCCGCTTCCAGTACAGGCCGAAGAGGAGCAGAGCGAACGCACCGGTGAAGTACACCGCGCCGGTGACGGCCATGTAGTCCCAGAGATCCTGCCCGAGCGGATACCAGAGGCTCCAGACGAGCAGGAAGATGCCTATCACCGCAATGAGGATGCGCGTTAGGAGGATTCGTGCGGAGACGGAGAGCGAGTCGCCGGCGCAGGGCGCGACGACGTCTTGCGTGAGCACGGAACTCCAGCAGAGCAAGTAGCTGTCATGCGTGGACATGAAGGCGGCCAGCATGCCGGCGGCGATGATGCCGATAATCCCGGAGGGGAGGATTCGACTGAGGAAGACGGGCATGGCGGCCAGGGTGAGTTCGGGGGACGCTTGTCCGCCTTCGGGCAGAAACGTCGCGCGCAGGTCGACGTTCTGCGCGATGTAGACGAACGCGCAGATG
>JAJDDR010000266.1 GCA_029260255.1 Phycisphaerae bacterium | reverse complement strand
AGAGTCCCAACGCATTCGCCTCGCTTCGCAGATCGGCAGCGGGTTGACCGGTGTGCTGTACGTGCTGGACGAGCCAACCATCGGCCTGCACCCGCGCGACAACGTACGCCTCGTGGCCGCGTTCCGCCAACTTCGTGATCTGGGCAACACCCTCATCATCGTCGAGCACGACCGCGACGTCATCGACCACGCCGACCACGTCCTCGACTTCGGTCCCGGCGCCGGCGTTGACGGCGGGCAGATCGTCGCCCAGGCCAACCCGACCGCGCTGCGCACGAAGCGCGCATCACTAACCGGCCGGTACCTCTCCGGCAAAGAGACCATCCCCGTGCCGTCGAACCGCCGACCGGTGCGCGAGCGCGGCGCGAAGCGCGTGCCCGAGCAGTGGCTCGTCATCGAGGGCGCTCGTCACAACAACCTCAAGGAGATCGACGTCGCATTCCCGCTGGGTCGGTTCGTCGCCGTCACCGGCGTCTCCGGCAGCGGCAAGAGCTCGCTCGTCTCCGACACCCTGTACAACGCGCTCGCCGTCCGCATCCACCGGGCGAGACTCCTCGCGGGAGGCCACCAGCGTATCACCGGCGCCGAGTACATCGACAAAGTCATCAACGTCGACCAGTCGCCCATCGGCAACAGCCCGGCCAGCAACCCCGCGACCTACACCGGGCTGTTCGATCTCGTGCGCGAGTTGTTCGCCAAACTACCGGACAGCAAGGTGCGCGGCTTCACCGCCAACCGATTCAGCTTCAACCGCCCAGGCGGCCGCTGCGAGGCGTGCTTCGGAATGGGCCAACAGTGCATCGAAATGCACTTCCTGCCCGACGTCTGGATCGAGTGCGAAAACTGCGGCGGCACGCGCTACGTCCACGAAACGCTCGATGTCAAATACAAGGGCAAACACATCGCCGACGCCCTGCGCATGCGCGTGACCGAAGCGCGCGAACACTTCAAGTCGATCCCGCGACTCCGGCGAATGCTCGATATGCTCGAAGACGTCGGGCTGGGCTATCTGCAACTCGGGCAGTCCGCGCCGACGCTATCCGGCGGCGAGGCCCAGCGCGTCAAACTTGCCGCCGAGCTCGGCAGACCGTCGACCGGAAAAACGATGTACATCCTCGACGAACCGACCACCGGCCTGCACTTCGACGACCTCAAGAAACTGCTCGGCGTACTCCATCGACTCGTGGATCTCGGCAACTCCGTGATCTGCATCGAACACAACCTGGACGTCATCAAGACCGCCGATTACGTCATCGACATCGGCCCCGAAGCCGGAGCGGCCGGCGGAACCGTGGTCGTCGCAGCCCCGCCGGAGCGCGTGGCAGCGCACGCCCGCTCGCACACCGGCGCCGCGCTCAAACCGGTCCTCAAGGCCGGTCCGATGGAAGAGCGCAACTTCTTCGACGCCCAGTCCCAAGCGACCGTCGAACGAGAACTCGAAAAACCGATGGCGCTCGATGCCGACTCCGCCGCCGAAACGCGAATGCCTTGGCAGATCGACGGTCAACGCTGGCACACCGTCAAGCACGTCGGCCGCTGCGGCAAACCCGTTCAGTGGGACCCCGCCGTCCTGGAGTGGCTCGTCGAGACCATCGAGAAAACGGGCGACTTCGCGCCGCCCGACTGGAATGACCGCGCCCGAGTCGAGATCAGGGCGCCCAAGACGCAGTCCACCATGTGGTTCGCCCACTTCCGCACCGGCGGACGTGACCTGCTCGATCTCAGCCTGCGCACCCCGGCGCGATACTTCGACAACAAAACCGTCGTCCGAGCGCTCAACGTCAAGACGCTCGACGAGCGCACCGACCTCCCCATCTACGGCCAAGAGGCGCGCGTGCGACTCCGAGCCGCCGGCCGAGCCTACGACGATACACGCATTCTCCTCCGCGATTTCAAGGACGTGAACAAACAGGCCTTCCGCTCCTTCCTCGAGATGATGGCCGACGCCTACTTCCAGATGATCCACGAGCACAAAACCGATCCAGTCAAAGGCCAACCCTGGAAGGTCGACGGAAGGAAATGGCACCTCTCGCAAAAGCACATCAACGCCCACCACGTGATTCGCTGGAAACCGCAGTTGATCCTCGAACTCGTCGGCCGCATCGCCAAGTTCGATCCGGAAATCGAGTTCGATTGGACCGGCAAGATCGGCATCGGCTTGAAGCGCAAAGGCGAAACAAAGGCAATGGGCAAGATCGTCACCAACATGGGCGCCGGCCTGCGCGTCGACCTGCGTGTCGGGAAGGCGAGCTTCACGCCGGTGCAGGTCGAGCGACTCGGAACATCCCCGCTGGTCCGCCCGCAGCGTGACTTCGATACCGTCGACTTCTGGATCAAGTCGCTTGCGGAGAACGATGCCGACCAGCTCGCCGCCGTCCTTGCGAGTTCGAGACGCGGCGACGCGACCGAAAGCCGAACGGCACGAGGTGAAGTCGCATGAACCAACTCATCCCCAACCGTCTATTGTTCGATTTCGAGTTCCCCCTGCGCTATCGCAAAAAGGCCCCGCCCATAGACGGAGAACTTACCGGGTGGACCGACAAGGACCTGCTCCCGCCGCTCGATTTGCTCGAAGACCACGAGCCGTTCGCGCCCGTCTGGGCGTGCTGGAATGAGACCGGCTTGTTCATCGCCTGCCGTGTTGAGGGCAAGCAGAAACCCCTGCGATGTGATCCCAAGGTCTTCTGGAAGGGCGACAACCTTCGCCTCTGCACCGACATGCGCGACGCTCGGAAGAACAAACGCGCCACCCGCTACTGCCAGCAGTTCTTCTTCCTGCCAACGGGAGGGAAAGGCAACGCCGCCGTCGCCGGCTCCGCCAACATCCTTCGCGCCCGCGAGGGCGCACCGCTCCATTCGTCCGAACGCGGTGTGCACAGAATCAAGGTCGCATCCTCCGTCGTCTCCGATCAGTTCACCCTCGAAGCCCACATCCCCACCGCGTGCCTCGCCGGTTTCGACCCGGACGAGCACGACCGGATCGGCTTCTACTACATCCTCGAAGACCGCGACCACGGACAGCAGTTCTTCACCGTCGATGACGAGCTCAACTGGCACATCGACCCGTCCACCTGGGCCACCGCCGTGCTTGCCCGATAATCACGCAGCTACCCAGACCCGAATCGCGACCCACCGCGGCATGAAGTCGCCCCCGCAGACGGTCGACGTGTATGACAGCGGAGTGTCCGTGGTTCGGGTGGAGTGTGCGCATGGACGCGGCGACGAAGACCCATAACAGTGGCGAGATCCTCGAAGCGGCGTGCGCGCGCAACGCCTCCGTGGAGTTGCACCAGTTCGGGATAGCCGATGGCGTCCTGGTGGCCCGCTCGCGTCTGCTCGGTCTCGATGATCGCTGTGTCTACCTCGATACGCCCAAGTCCTACGGGCCGCCCCTCTCGCTCGATCGCGGCAAGATCGTCAGCGTGTTCATGCTCCTGAGCGGGAAACGACACGAGTTCAAGTCGCGCGTCGTGCAGCCCAGATGCACCGTCAACCTGAACGCCTCGACCACCGTGCGCGGAATCTCCCTCTCCCGCCCGAAGCGCATCCAAGAAGGCCAGCGCCGTGAGGACTATCGCATTCTGGTAGCGGCGCTCGATCCCATCGCCGTCCACTTTCACGAAGTGCCCGAAGGCGATGTGAACCAATGCCCGGTCGACATCGTCCGGTTCAGCGGACGGCTCATCGATCTCTCACGCGGCGGCTTCTGCGCGCGCGTGGACGTGACCGAACGCGCGAAATTCGCCCCCGACGAAGAGTTCTTTATCCAATGTCGATTCCCGGAAGACCTCGGCGAAATAACCCGGCTCGCTTGCGCCCGCCACAGCTGCAGCATCGCTCACGGTGAGGCGCATCGCGTCGGATTCCGGTTCCTCCCCTGGTGCCCGAAGTTCACCAAGCCCCAAGAACACATCGTCGTACGCTTCTGCGCGGAGCAAGAGCGGCAGAGCATACGCCGCGCCAAGTAGCGGCCGACCCGCCCGGACGATTGCCTTTTCGATGCGTTCTCGCTACACACGCGACGAGACGGCGGCGCGATCGGCGCGGTGACCGCTCGAACACACGCGGAAAACGCAATGCGGATCTTCGTCAAACGCGACCTCGATGGCTTCTTCGGACTCTTCGTCGATAACCTCGTCCAACTCCTGCTGATCGTCACGCTGTGCGGCGGGCTCTGCGGCATGCACGGCGACGACGCCCGCTTCATCTACGCCAACATCCTCCCCGGTGCGGCCGTCTCCATTCTCGTCGGCAACGTCTTTTACGCATGGCAGGCGCGCCGCCTCGCACGCCGCGAAAACCGCGACGACGTCACCGCGCTGCCGTACGGGATCAACACGCCGTCGCTTCTCGTCTATGTGTTCTTCGTCATCGCTCCGGTCTACCGCCGGACCGGTTCCGCCGAAGCAGCGTGGACCATGGGCGTGCTCGCCTGTGCCGGCAGCGGTCTCATCGAGTTCTTCGGTGCGTTCGTCGCCGAGTGGGTCCGCCGGCACACGCCGCGGGCGGCACTTCTTTCCACACTGGCCGGAATCGCCATTGGCTTCATCGCCATGAAGTTCGCCCTCGAAATCTTCGCCGCGCCCACCGTCGCCATGTTGCCCTTCGCCATCATCCTGCTGACCTACTTCGCGAAAGTGCGCATGCCGCTCGGACTGCCGGGCGGGCTCGTTGCCATCGTCTCCGGAACCGTTATAGCCTGGTGCTTGCCCGATGCGTGGTTGACCAGACCAATGACGACCGCCGCAGTCACCGACGCCTGGTCCCAGATAGGCTTGCACACGCCGTCGTGGGCTGGTGACGCACTGTGGCACGCGCTGACCCAACCGATCGGCGAGTGGATCGGTTTCGTCTCCGTCATCATCCCGATGGGACTCTTCAACCTCGTCGGCAGCCTGCAGAACATCGAGTCCGCCGAAGCCGGCGGCGACACCTACGACACCCGCTCGTCACTCGCCGTAAACGGAATCGGAACCCTCGTCGCGGCCTGCTTCGGAAGCTGCTTTCCCACCACCCTCTACATCGGCCACCCGGGCTGGAAGGAACTCGGCGCCCGCGCCGGATACTCGACCCTGAACGGCGTCGTCATCACGCTGATCTGCCTCACCAGCGCCGTCGCACTGATCAACGCCGTCGTCCCCCTCGAAGCCGGCATCGCCATCGTGCTGTGGATAGGTCTGGTCATCACCGCCCAGGCGTTTCAAGCCACCCCGCGCGAGCACGCGCCGGCGGTGGCCGTCGGGCTCTTCCCCGCGATCGCCGCCTGGGGCGCGACCGTCATGTGGGGCACCTTCATCGCCGCCCAACTCGTCCTCGACGCGGGCGGTGGAACATCCCCGCCGCTCCTCATTCCGGCCGGCACCGCGACGACGATGCACGACCTCCTGGCCATGGACCACCCCGGCGCCGGCAGAATGTCCACGGTGAACGGGTTCCTCATCCACGGTTTGAACATCATGGAACGCGGCTACATCTTCACCTGCATGATACTCGCCGCGCTCTCGGCCAACCTCATCGACAGGAAGTTCACCTCCGCCGCCGTCTGGGCGCTCATCGGCGCAGCCGGCGCCGTCACTGGCCTGACGCACGCGTACCAGGTCGATGGAAACGCTATCGACTTCCTGTTCATCCTCAACGAGCCCGCCGAAGGTGCCTACACCTACCGCGCCTGGCCAATCGCCATCGGCTACCTGCTCATGTCCGGCGTCTTCGTCGCATTCGCAAATCGAAAACGCGACTAGCGAGCGAATGCGGTCTGTGGCAAGAGAGGCGCATCGGCGAGACCCGCCCGCAGCCGGGCGGGCATGGTCGCGTATCGGTCTCAGCCGATTCCGCAGCTATGGACAGGCAACAACGCAGGATGAAACGACTTGATTCGAGCACCCCGCTTGAATGATGGTCACGCTTCCACTGATCCCGCCTTCGGCACAGACTGTCAGGTCGTCCACCGTCACATGACAGCCGACCACACTGACGTCGCCGTTCAGCACGCCACCAACGCCCGCGCCGTTGTCCTTGACCCGAACCGGCCTTGCGACGCGCTGTAACCTTCCACATGCGTCAGATCAGCGATGGAAACCGTCACGTCGCCAATCCCCGGACCTTCAGAATTGTCGCCCACGTGTCCCCATACGAGTGCGCGACCACGGAGCTCATTGATCGTCAGGTCGTCCTGCAGGTGCCCGATGATCCAGAGATCCCCGTCCTGGCGGATCAAGTCGATGTTGATCGGCTCGAACACGCTCGTCCCCGACCAGGTCTGGCATGAGACCGGTACGTCGCCGAGTTGCACCGTGCCGTTCACCCCGATCTCGCCGATGCTGATTGCGCCGTGAGTCGACCCCTCGATTCGCAGCAGCGCCGGCCCCGAGTCGAACACCGCGTCAACCGTGACCGTCCCGTAGGCGTTTCCGCCGATTGTCATGTGATGCACAGTATTCACGTCTATGTTGCCGCCAACGTCACCGGCGATGTTCAACCCGTCGGTCCACCCAATGTCGATGTCCCCCGTCACGCTCCCGCCGATGTCGAGCACGCAGCGCCCGGCCGTACCCTGCAGAAACAGGTTACCGTTCAGCCCGCCGCCGATGGACCCGCCGGTGATGCGCGAGAACTTCGCCGAATCGCTGGGGTCCAGATTGATCAGCCCCACACTGGACGCGCCGTTCCCGTCCTTCTCGTCGAGGATGCGCACGTCGTAGTCGTCCGCGCCGAACGCCGTGATGCTGCCGATTGCCGCCGCAACGCCCAGGGCGTCCTTCGACCACACGCGCCACTGGAACAGGGTCCCCAGACCGTCATCGCCTTGAATGAACTCGACA
Organism: Phycisphaerae bacterium; assembly: GCA_029260255.1. Taxonomy (GTDB): domain Bacteria; phylum Planctomycetota; class Phycisphaerae; order UBA1845; family UBA1845; genus OFTM285. The sequence continues at coordinate 2,999 of JAJDDR010000266.1, read as the reverse complement.
CTCGGGATTCCGTTGATATCAAAGGTCAACCGGAAGTGCGTGTCTTCGATTGGACCCGTCGGATAGTTGTCGAAGCGTGCGCAGATATCCGGTCCGCCATCGCTGCGACACACCGCGGGGCTCGGCTGAGCCAACGCAACAGCGTGGCTCATAGCCAAAAGGGCCACCCAAACAACACTCATGGTCAAAAGACTGCGTTTCATCGCTGGTTCTCCCGTAATCGCCGTGCTTCTTGTTTTTGAACTTGATCCGGACCCTCCGCTTTGGGACAATGCGCCGAGCATGGAGCGGAGGTAGTACACCATGACCCGGTGCGCACTCTTGACTTTTTTTGCGGCGGCGGCCCCCGGATTCGCTCAACTTGTTTCATACGACGGGACCGCCTTTCCGGAAGAGACTGGGGACGGATGGATTCGCCTGGATGTTCTGTATCCAGCCGATCGTTGGCTCGACAGCGGGTGGTTCGTTCAGAACGCTCATGTTTTGGGTGGCGGTCCACCGGTCATCGGTGAGTGGGGTTTCTATCGCCGCGAGTTGGAGGACCACGCGGGGCTTACGACCTGGCAACTCACTTGGGTAATGGCCACAGACGGACCGCAGGCGTTCGGAGCGGTGTCGCCGGCCTCGATCGTGGCTGGCGGGAATTCCGGGGGATTCTATCACTTCACAATCGCCAAGGACGAGGTTCGCCTCATAAGGGGCTCTCAGTTTCCCATGGTTTTCGCCAACATCGAGGAAGGAATGTCGCACGTCTACAGGTTGGAGCTTCGCAACACGCCTCCGACGGGAACGTACGTTTTCAGCATCGACGGTGAGGTCATCGACGCGGGAGTTGCGGAGGGGTTCTACCCAACGGACGATTCTCGAGTCACCTTCGGGCTAGCGCCGCCATCGAGGACAGCGTAACGCGGTGGGACTACATTCGATTCGGTGCCATCCCCGATCCGGGGTCGGGTGACATGACCGGAGACGGGCTGCTCGGTCTGGACGACTTCCGTTTCTTCACGGAATGCCTCACCGAAGGCGGCCCGGCGACGGAGGCTGGTGCCGGCTGCCTCTTCGCGGACATGGATTCCGACGGCGACGTGGATTTTCACGACTTCGCCCTGTTCCAACAGGACTTCGCCACCACACCGTAGGGCACATACACCCGCAGCCACGCCGCGCGTCGATTGCGAACGAAAACGCTCAGCCCATCGTGCGCGGACCGCCGGGTTGGGTTGGGTTGGGTTGGCGGACGCACTGGCTTCCTCCACTCCAAAGTGCCGGACCCTGGTAACGGTACACCCCGCAAACTGTCCGTCAAGAGGGATTCGACGCGTATGTTGACCGCCGGTGACAGTCTCTGTCACCTCCACACCCCACACACGCCGAACAGTCGCCCGTCTGCGTCTACAAGAACGGTCTCATCAACGACTATTCCGACAGCGATTATCCGAGCGCGCATCCGTCCCCCACCCCTAGAAGGGGCGGGGCGCCCGCGTGCTCTGCGGTGAATGACTCGGCATGGACGTTGTTGAGGTGGGAATCACGACCCGTCGGTACACGCGATGACGGTCACAATGACGTCTTCCGAAGTGATCTCGTTGCACAATCCGTTTGCCAGCAGGTGGTACGTGCCCGAGTCTTCCGGCGTTGCATTCTGGATAACCAAGAAAGGACTGATCGCGCCGGGGACGGGCAGTCCATCCTTGAACCACTGGAACGACACGCCGTCGGCCGCACCGGCGATCATGAAAATGAGCTCGCCCGCACAGAACGTGCCCCCCGCCGGCTGCGAGTTGAGTACAACGTTGCCATACCTCAGACGCGCCGCCTGCGAGATAACGCTGCCGCCGCAGCCGTCGGACACGACGCACCTGTACACTCCCAGATCGTCGTCCGTCACCGATTCGATCGCATACATCGGCGACACCGCGCCGGGGATGTCGACGCCTTCGAAACGCCACTGATAGCCGATCGGCGGCGGACCCGCGACCTCGATGTTGAACTCCGCCCCCAGCCCCTCGCACGTCAGAAACTGCTGCGGCTGCGTCACGATGTCCGGCGGAATCAGGCTGAGCGACACCGGGGCGCTCTCGGTGGACGCCGACTGCCCGCAGCGATCCGATACCACGCAGGTGTAGATGCCAATGTCATCATGTGTCACTGAGTCAATCGTATACGCCGCGTCGGTCGCCCCCACGATTTCCACATCGTCGCGCCGCCACTGATACCCCAACGTCTCCCAGCCGGTGCCCACGACCGCAAACGTCGCGCTCTCGCCCACGCACGTCGCGACGTCTTCGGGAAGCTCCACGATGATCGGCGGGTCGGGTAGCGACAAGGTCACTTCCTCAGACACTGCGGCCGCACAGCCACCCACCACGACACCCCGGTATCGACCCAGCGTGCCGGCGGTGACCGGGTTGATCACCAGTATCTGATTGTTCGCTCCGGAGACAATCACGCCGTCGTGCGTCCAGACGTACTCCTCCACGTTGCCCACGCCGGACATGGTGAACAGGACCAGGTCGCCGAAGCACGCGGTGACGCTCTCCGGCTCCTGAACCAGCAGCACACCGCAGTCGCCCGTGAACCGACTCGACACCCGCCGAAAATCGAGAAGGTCGATGTCGCCGTCGCCGTCGAAATCCCCCGACGTGCACTCCTCCGGAATGCTCCCGTCCGGTCCCGTAGTGCAGTCATGGAACGCTGCGTAGTCCGCAAGATCGATGTCGCCGTCGCCGTTGTAGTCGCCGTCGTTGAACAGCACGGTCGGACCGGGCATGCCATGCTCGGCAAACGCTCCGTTGATCGCGTGGTAGTGCGGTGTGCCGTTGCTCACGTTGTCGTCGTCGTCGTCCAAGACCAGAAGATCGATCGTGACGCCCGGCGCCATCGTGTGCAGCCCCGTGAGAATCTGTCCCACGAAGAGCTCCCGCGCCAAAGCAAGCCCCTCGTCCTCGCCGAGCGTGTCGATCAGATTCGTCCGCATGTCCCAGAGCGCCCCGCCGAGC
>JAJDDR010000265.1 GCA_029260255.1 Phycisphaerae bacterium | reverse complement strand
CCAACTGCACCTTCACCGGGAACACGGCCGGGTCAGGGGGTGGGATACAGAACGTCACCGGCGGCAGCCCCGTACTTACCAACTGCACTTTCAGCCGGAACTCGGCTGGCTTGGACGGCGGGGGGATGTTCAACTACGTGTACGGGAACTCGACGATGACCGACTGCACCTTCATCGAGAACTCGGCAATCGGGGTCGGCGGCGCCCTTGCCGTCGACGCCCTCGGGCAGGTTGGGCCACTGACCAACTGCATTCTTTGGGGCAACGTGGATGACGCCGACGGGTCGGACGGCGGCCCCTTTGGTGATGAGTCTGCTCAGATTCACGTGAGCGGGACCGGAGCGTCCTCGGTAAGCTACACTTGCATCCAAGGCCTCATCCCCGGCGAGGACTTCGACAACGGTACCAACATCGGCGACGACCCGTTGTTCGTCCCCGGCCCAGTGGGCTGTTACTACCTCAGTCAAGTGGCAGCGGGCCAGGCCGTGGACAGTCCATGTGTAGACACGGGCAGTCCAGCGTCGCCGCTTGTTGATGGGACAACGCGAAGCGATGAGGGCCTCGATTCGGGGATCGCGGATATGGGCTACCACTACCCCGTCACGGGTCTGCCGCTGGTCATGGGCGACTACGACCGTGACGCAGACGTCGACCTGCCCGATTTCGGCAGGTTTCAAAGCTGTTTCACTGGTGGGGGCCCGGCGGACGTAAGCCCCTGCTGCCGGATCTTCGATTTCGAAGCCGACAGCGACGTTGACCTCGACGACTACCAAGCGTTCCAGACGGCCTTGACCGGGCCGTAGCCCTCGGGAGGCTGTGGATAAACCTGCCGTTCAAACGGCGCGCGAAAGGAGCGGAAAGTGCTGAATAACCCCCTTAACTTACTCGTTGCGGTTGGCGCCGCGATCTGCGCGATCTTGGCATCCGAAAGGGCATTGGCCGACGGAGCCTGCTGCTGGCCGGACGGGTCATGCTCCGTCGTGATCTTGCCGGATGATTGCTGGGGACAGGGCGGCGAATACCAGGGAGACGGAACCGATTGTGCCACCGCATGCAGCGGTGCGTGCTGCGCGGCCGATCACACTTGCAGCACGACGACACGGATGGCTTGTGTCGCTACGAACGCTGTTTACCTCGGAACCGGCTCGGATTGCACGGGAGCGCCCTGCGCAGGTATCGGCTGCGACGTGGGCGTCATCGGTCAAGTTGCGGACGCCGAGAACCTCGCAACGGATGACTTCGTAGACATCCTCTCGTCGCAGATTACGCAGACGGGCACATCGGTCACCTTCTTGATCGAAACCCGCGGGAACATTCCAACAACGCTGCCGCTCCCCGACGACACCATCACCTACATCTGGCTTGTGGATGCGGATCTCGATCCTACGACGGGACAACCGAACGGTGTGGGAAGCGAATTCAACGTGCGCGCCGTGATCGGTGATACCTTCGGGGGAGGTTTCGTTGATGTGACGGGCGGCTTGCCAGGCGGCGGTGGCGGTACGGTCCTTGTTCAGAACAACCAAGTCAGTATCACGGTCGATCTTACGCAAATCGGTTGGCCGGCGCAGTTCAACTGGAACTGCGGTGCGGACGCAGAGTTGAACGGCACCTGTTGCACTGGCAACGGTGACCCAGTCCCAATTGCGTCGGCAGTAGTTTGTGGACCTCCGCCAACGGGTGCCTGCTGCCTTCCCACGATGACTTGTGCCGATTCGCTGACGCAAGTCGATTGCGAAAACCAAGCGGGAATCTGGGTAGGACCGGATTCGGTCTGCCATGGCTTTGTTTGCGAACCCATCGAATGGCCGGTCGCCGAGGGAGGTAACGGGAATTACTACATGATGGTGACAGCGTACCGCGGGATATCGTGGCCGGCATCCGACACTGCGGCGTCAGGTTGGTCACACCAGGGAATCACCGGACGTCTTGCGACAAGCACTTCACAGCAGGAGAACGACTGGCTGACTTCCACGTTCCTGCCCTTCGGGGATTGGCTCTGGCTTGGCGGGTTCCAGCAAAACCCGGCGGCGGCGCCGGATCAAACGTGGGCGTGGGTCAACGGCGAGGCCTGGAGCTACACAAACTGGGCGCCTGGCGAGCCCAACGACGACCGTGGGAGCGAGTTCTATCTGCATATCTGGCCGGACGGCGCATGGAACGACCATAGTGACGCTCCGCTCCGTGGGTACATCGTTGAGTTCGCGCCAGGTGAGCCCGTCCCAACCGTCTCCACCTGGGGCATGGTTGTGATGACGCTGCTCGTACTGGCGGCGGGGACCGTTGTCATGGGGCGCCGCCGGGTCGCGGTCGGGAACCAATTGAGTCACTGATGAAAGAGACGCCCGCCAGGCGTTCAACGGCCGGACGGGCGCAGTGGCTTCAGGACGCCCGATTGGAACAACCACCAGACGAACAATGTCGAAAGGGAAGGAAATATGCTGAAAAAGGTTACGTTGGCGGCCACTTTCGTTGCGGCGATCGGCATGGCCACACCGGCCGTGAGTGTGCCGATCGAAGTTCAGGTCCAGATCCTAGGAATGGCGGCAGATACGCCGGTCGACCGTTGCATCTGTTTCGACGCATACACGGATTGTTTGGCCTGCCCAACACGCGTGTGCCAGGTATTCACGTTCGGCCTGCCGGGCACTTTTGTCGGCTATGCTGACGGAACGATCGTTCTCGACGGCGCGCCGCCCGCCTTCATCGACGCCGTTGATCCGCTGCACACCCTCCGATCCTTCGCCTCGGTGGAGTTCGACGGCAGCACATACTCTGCTAGCCCAAGTTCCGCAACTTTGAGGCCAAAACCGGGCTGACGAGGCGCCAGGCCGGTTTATTCGCTGATTTTTTGACTACATCTGCGAATCAGAACTCCATTGGGGCTCGCCGAGACGGGTTGGAATGTTCAGCCCGAG
>JAJDDR010000264.1 GCA_029260255.1 Phycisphaerae bacterium | reverse complement strand
AACCTCACGCCGCTTCGTCCAATAGACTTTTCGCGTCGGCTCCGCGACGCGAAAAGTCATATCTATTGATCTCCGGGCGGGAGTGGATCCCCAGATCGTTCGCCAGGACGACAACTTCATAGCCATCAGGGACTTGCGCCGACACGCGGTCGTTCAGCCCGATCACCACGAACAGAATCGCACAAACCGATGTGACTTTCATCCCGCCTCTCCTTCCACGCCGCACGCTGCGTGAACTGCGTGCACTGCGTGAACTGGTATTCAGTATATCAGACCGTCACCCCGACTCAAAATGAATCTCGGGAGTTTCGTTCATTTGATTCACCGGCCGGTGACAGAAAATGTCATGCGTGGAGTACCGGATTACTCTTGGGGAGTGGTTCCCACACCCGGTCACTGTCGCGGCTCGCTGTCGACCCATCGAACCCGCCGATTGCGTCACGCACCCATGCGCTGCCCGACGCGTTTTGTGCCGACCGGACCTTCGTCCGCCAGCGGCTGGGAGAGATCGTTCATACCTGCTTGATCGAGCAATCCGTCCGCGTGACGACCCGCCAGATGCCGATCGAAGAACTCCACGATCCGACGGGCGTATTCCTCCGGACACTGGTTGACGCTCTGGTTGTGCTTGCCTCCGGGTACGGTCCACAAATACTTCGGCTCGCGGGCATGGTTGTAGAGCATCTGTGCCTGCTCCACAGGAATGAAACTGTCCCGCTCACCGTGTATGAAGAACACCGGCGTCCCCCGCAGGCGCTTGAGCGCTTTGTAGAGGGACGGATACTCGCAGCAGAAGGTCTTTTCCGCCTGACACATGATAAGCCAGCGCAGGAAACGCCAGAACGTCGGCGGGTGGTTCTCGTACGCGAATCGCAACTTCGCGAACACGCACGCCCACCGCCTGAGGTGAAACTCCACCACGCGATCACTGCAAAACGCGCCGTCCGCCGCAATCGCCTTGACGCTGTCGATCCCCACGGACGCGAGAATCGCCGCGCCGCCGCCGCGCGACAAACCGAAGAGACCCACCTCCCGGGGGCGGCCCTGCTCTTCAAGCGTCTCCTCGACATGGGCGATCGCGCCGAGCATGTCGGACCGCTCGCGGTCAGTAGGAAACTGCCGCGGTTTGTAACCCGCTTCGTCAGGCGATTCGCCGTGTCCGCGAAAATCAAACGCGAATACGTCGTACCCCGCGCGGCGCAACGGCTTGCCGTACCGATGGTACGTCCAGCGGTCCACACCGAACTCATGGGCGAAAACGACGGCCCCTTTGCGGGGCGCATCGGGACTGGCCGGAAGAAGGGTCCCCCGCAGGGCGTGCCCGTCGAACGCGTTGAATGAGACCGTCTCGCCCTCGGCGGGTCCCGGCTCGCGCGAATCGGGCCACACCGGCGGGGCGAGCTCGTCCAGAATGTTCAACGCGATGCGGACGTACTTCCGGAGGATGATCGCCGGAAAAACTAACAGCAAAGCGACCGTCGTCGCGATGCTCATCAGCGCCCAGTTGCGCGCGAGGAATTCCCAGACGTCAGCCATCGTCATCCACGCCCCTACACAGTCGCCGGGCATCCGGCCGGAAAAGAGCAATACCCCCGTTGGCCCCGACAATCAAGAGAATTCTCACCACGCCGGGTGCGCCGGCTCCTCACCGGACAACACCGCGATCACATCGTCGACAACGTCGTTCATCCCCGCGAGTCCGATCGCCGTTCGGCCGCCGACATGTGGGGAGAGCAGGCAGTTCGGCGCGTCAAACAGAGCATACGGCGGCGGCGGCGGCTCGGGTGAGTGCGTGTCGATCGCGGCACCGGCCAATCGTCCATCACGCAGGGCTTCGGCCAATGCCGGGATGTCAACCACCGCACCTCGCGCCGTGTTCACGAGTGTCGCGGTCGCCTTGACCCGCGCCAGAGCGCGCGGACCGATCATGCCGGTCGTCTGCGCCGTCAGCGGCACGTGCAGCGTAACGACGTCCGCGGCGGCGTACAAATCGTCGGGCGCGGCGGTCGCCGCCTCGAACGATAGCCCACCGATCTCGCGAATGTCGTTGTACAGGATCCGCATCCCCAACCCATCGTGGCAGATTCGCCCGACCGCACTTCCGATCCGCCCCATCCCGACGATGCCGAGCGTCAATCCACGCAGCTCACGCGAAACGAACGCGCCCCGCGCCTCCAGAAACTGCCCCGAACGCACCATCGCGTCACCGCGAACAACGTGCCGTTCCAGCGCCAGCATCAGACCCACCGTGTGCTCCGCCACGGCGTTCGTCGATGCCGCCGGCGTGTGTACGACGGGAACGCCGCACGCACGGGCCGCCGCGATATCGATGTTGTCCAGACCGATCCCGGCGCGACCAATGACCTTGAGGCGAGATCCCGCGGCGATCAGATCGGCCGTCACCCGCGCGTAGCTGCGTACCACAAGCGCATCACAGTCGACGACGGCGGCTCTGAGCGCCTCCTCGTTGCAGTCGGTGAGCGTGCGCACCCGTCCCACCGCCGCGAGCCGCGCGACGGCATCCTCACTCAACGACTCGGCCACGACGATGTTCATACCGCGCCGACTATCGTGCGGCCGACCAACCCGGTCAACCCGCCCCGCACTGGCGTTCGGCTCCACGCGTGCTAAGATCGGTATCGATGACCGAGCCACCGCTGCACGAGGCCTGCGAGTTCGCGCTGGATGTTGCCGAACGCGCCGCGCGTATTTCCCGAAAGGTCATCGGGCGACCCCATTTCGAGCGAAAAGCCGACAACAGCCCTGTTACCGAGACAGACCGCCGTATCCAACGGATGATCCTCGACGCCATTGCCGCGAGATTCCCCGCTCACGCCTGCCTCGGCGAAGAGCACCTCGACGACGCGCCCAAGCTCCCGACGCCCGGCGAGGCGGAGTTCTGCTGGGTGGTCGACCCGCTCGACGGAACCCGGAACTTCACCCACGGATTCCCCACGATCTGCACTTCCATCGCCCTCATGCGCGGCGATCACCCGCTGGTGGGCGTCGTGTATGAACATGCCGGCGGCTGGCACTGTTCGGCGATCGCCGGCGAAGGAACCCGCTGCAACGGCCGAGACACGCTCGTTTCACAGCAACCGCCAGGAAGCGATACGCTGATCGCCGTTCCATCCGGGCGCAATCAGCCGATCCTGCCGACGATCCAAACCTGGTTCCAAAAGTACGTCCTCCGCAACGTCGGCTCCACCGCACTGCACATGGCCTATGTCGCGTCCGGCGCAGTCGACGCCGCCGTCTGCTACGAGTGCAAGCTCTGGGACATCGCAGCCGGCACGCTGCTCATCCGCGAAGCGGGCGGTCGCGTCACCGACTGGACCGGCCAACCGCGATCAACTCCCGATCCCAAAGACCACGTCGGTGAGGATCTACCATTCTTCGCCGCCGCGCCCGCCGTCTTCGACCAGTTGCTCAGCGAGATGACCTCTTAGCAACGTCCCGCGCGCAGAAAAGCGGCGCTGACATCGCCAAGACGCCAGCGCCGCATCGTGTTTGACTCAGTTCACCCGCCGCTCGATTAGAATCGGCGAATGCTGCGTTTCATGCCAGCCAGACCAAGCAGGCAGAACGGCAGGCAGAAGAACCCGAGCGCTCCGCAGAGACCACCACTCGCACAACCGGTGTCTCCGGTTGTCGTGTCCTGAATGGTCTTCGGTACACCGACCGAGAACGTCCCGAACGAGGTAACCTCGGCCCACACGGCGTTGTCCGAAACCTTGACGCCGTAGTCGTCGACCACGCCGGTCGGATTGCGGCTGCCCTGATCGGTTACGCCCGCCGGCTCGTACTCCGCGGTCGCCGCGTTAAAGCGGTTGAGACGAAGATCAGACTCGCTGATCCCCGACACGTCCGAGTCGTAGTAGTTCATCTTCATCGTCGCGATGGAATTGGTCGTCAGCCCGGTCGCGCTAACGGTCACGCTGCCACCGTAGCTGCGTTCGTCGGCCAGACCCGGGAAGCCGGGAGCCACGCGCGCCGTCTCCGCCGTAGCCGGATCAGGATTGTACGTGACGGTAACGCCGAACGTACCGAACACGCTCGTCGCGTCCAGCGATACGCCCGCCTCTTGGCCGGCGGGATCGAATATCTCGAACTCCACGCTGTCGTTCTCGAACGAATCGAAGCTGACCTCGGCACCCGTCGGAAGGTCGTTGAGCCCCAGCGAGAAGCTCGAACCCGCTCCGTCGGTCATGGTGATCGTCTGCCGGCCGTCGTCGCCGAACGTCGCCTCGATCTGCGGATTGTCGCCCAGACCGCCGACGCTCATGCTCAACGCCTGCTGCCCATCGGCATCGACGACGGTGAGCGTCGGGTTGCCGTTATCACCCAGCGTGAGGTCGACCTCCGCCCCTCGATCCGCCCCGGAGAGCATCACGACGAGATCCGGATCGTCACCATCGCCGATGGTCAGCGTGGTATTGCCACTGTCGTCGGTCGAAAGCTCGACCATCGTTCCGGAATTGAGCCCTCCAACGACGACGTCGACCTGATCGCTCACCAGATCGGCGAATCCGTTGGCGTCCGCATCGTTCGTTACGACCTCGCGGGTCTCATCAGTCGCGTCGGGTTCGGTCGTGTCACCGGTGTCGTCAATGACGACGACCGGCTCGTCGGTGCCGGTATCCGTGACCGGAGTCTCGTCTGCCGGAGTTTCGTCCACCGGAGTCTCGTCCACCGGCGTCGTCGGAGTGACCGGCGCGGAACCGCCACCTCCCGAGGTGCATCCACCCAGCCAGTTGATCGACCCGGTGTAGGTGACGCCGTTCAGCGCCAGGTTGCAGGTCGCCGGCTTCGAAAGGTCGTCGACGTACGACGCTCGGTTCAAAGCAACATTGTTCATGGTCATGTTCGGCGAGGATCCGCGGTTGAAGGTGAAGGAACTCGCACCCGTGGTCGTGTCGATCGTGATTCGCGTACCGGTCGCCTGACCGTCCACGGTCAGTGTCGCGTTGCCGGTAAGCGCGACCGTCGAGCTCGGCACGAACTTCATCTCGCCGTTCGGCTGGCTGTTGATCAGCGAGCCGGTCGTGTTGATGTTGACGCTTCCGAACTTGTAGTCGAACGCGTCGCTGATCGTATAGTCGCCGTTCGAACCGTTGATGCTCATCGTTCCGAGAACGTTGAAGTCATCGTTCGCCGTCCCCGTGAACGTCTCGGCACCGGCCGTCGAACTCAGGTTGACCGTCGAGCCCGCCGCCGCGTCAAGGTTGACGTTGGCACCGGCCACCGACGATGCGAAACTCCCGAACGTCGTGAGCGTGGCACCGCTCGCGACCGTGATCTCGTCGGCGTCGTCGTTGAACGTGATGTCGTCGTTCGTGCCCGCGCTGCCGACGACCAGCGTTCCGCCGTCGATGTCGAAGAGCACGCCCGCCGCGTTGGCGAACGACGTCGTGACACCGCTCGCGATCGTCACGCTGCCGGTTCCGTTCTTGAGGAACTTGTCGCCGGCGCCCGGCAGGGCGTTGGCCAGCGTCGTGATCGTTCCGTTGCCGGTTCCGTTCCACGTGAACGTGCCGGGAGCACCAAATGTGGCCCGCAG
>JAJDDR010000263.1 GCA_029260255.1 Phycisphaerae bacterium | reverse complement strand
CTGGAAGTGGTCGACGCGCTGGTCGCGCTTGCGGGTGCGTCCGTCGAGGTACTCGTAGCGAATGCCGAGATCGTCGAGCCGGGTGCGTACGATGGCCAGCAACTTGGTGAACTGCGAGAATACCAGGGCCTTGTGCCCCTCGCCGATCAGTTCCGTAATCATGGGCAGCAGGGATTCGATTTTGGCGGACTCCTCCGTTACTTTTGATGCATCGACGAGTCCGGGATGGCAGGCAATCTGACGAAGACGGAGGAGCGCTTCGAGTACGTAGACCTTGCTCTTGGCCAAGCCCATCTCCTCTACCCGTCCGAGGAGCGAGGCGCGATAGTAGTCGCGCGTTTCCTTGTAGTAGGCGGCTTGGCGAGTCCCCATGGTGCAGTCGATTGTCTGTTCGCTACGTTTGGGGAGCTCCTTGGCCACTTGTTCCTTCGTTCTGCGGAGAATGAACGGTCTGAGCATTCGTTGGAGGACGGTCAGTTGTTCCGGCGAGTCGTTCTGTGTTCCGTTGGTGTTGAACGCGTTTTTGAAGGCGCGCGAGCTCCCCAGCATGCCGGGGTTGAGGATTTCGTAGAGTGACCACAGATCGCCCAGGTGGTTCTCGACCTGTGTTCCGGTCATCACCAGACGGTGCTGCGCCTTGAGGAGTCGCGAGGCTTTTGCGTTTTGTGAGCCGGGGTTCTTGATTGCCTGGGCTTCATCGAGAATCACGTATTGGAATTCTCGTTCGCTCAAGAACGCGATGTCGCGTTTCATGGTGCCGTAGGTGGTCAGGACCAGATCGGAGGTGTCGATTTCGTCGCGGCGCTGTTTTCGGTCCGTCCCGGTGTAATCGAGCACGCGGAGCTTGGGCGCGAAGCGTTCGGCCTCCCGCGCCCAGTTGAAGATGATCGACTTGGGCATCACCAAGAGCGACGGCTGCCGGTCTTTGCCTGTCTTTTGCCGGGTCAGCGCGGCCAAGGCTTGCACGGTCTTTCCCAATCCCATGTCGTCCGCGAGGCATCCTCCCCAGCCGAAATCACGGAGAAAGTGCAGCCAGGCGAGTCCCTGCTCCTGATAGCCGCGCAACGCGCCGCGGAACGCGTGTGGGGCCTTTCGCGACTTGATCCCGTCGAAGTCTTGGAGCTTCTTGCGTGCGGTCGCGAAGTTGCGATCGAAGGTCGCCTCGGGCATCTGGGCGAGGAGTGCGTCGATCAGCCCGATCTGCGTCTTGGCGAAACGGACCTTGCCTTCCTCGACGCGGCCCATCTGGAGCAGCGCACCGTACTTGTCCAGCCACTTCTCGGGCAGCATGCCGACCGAGCCGTCGCCGAGTCGCACGTAGCGTTCACCTTTTTGTACTGCTTCGAGCAGTTGGGGCAGGGTGGCGGTCTGTCCGTCGAAATCTACCTGCGAGTCGAGCTCGAACCAATCGATCCCGGTGGTGACGTTCGCGGAGAATGAGCCGCTGTTGCGGAAGAGCTTGTCGTTGCCGAGGACCGACCAGCCCTCTTGCAGCAATGTCTGAACCAGCGGGGGAATGGTCCGAATCGCCACCCGCAGGTTTTCCGTGTAGGGATCGGCTTCGACGCCGAGCGTCATCAATCGTCGCACGCGCTCCCGCTCGGCTGCGGCATCGCGGTGGATCTGACAGTTGGCCCGCGCGTCCAGGACGACGGACCTGCGGTTCGTGCCGTCGAGCGTGATGTCGCCGTAGCGGAATCGCACCGCCGCGGACGCGAACATCCGGCTGTGCGACGTGGCTGTTTCGTCGAAGGCCAGCGCGAGTTCGGGTTGCGGAACGACGTCGGCGACTTGCGTGATGTTCCATTCCGCCGGCCACTCGACGGGCGGGATGTGGTCCAGTCGGCTCATCTGATCGAGCAATGCGTCGCGGTCGGAGATTCCGAGGGAGACGGACCCCCGCCCGGAGAAGGCATCGAGCCAGCGCATGCAATCGTGCGCCTCGACGCGCGACATGGTTGTGTCCCGCACGAGCAACGCCGGGTCGCCGTCGAAGAAGTGATCGTCCTCGTGGATGATTCGCCTCTGGTCCTCTCGGCGAAGGCTGAGCCCCATCGAATAGTCTTGTTCTTTTTCGGGGCGATCGATGGAGAGCACCAACTCCCATGGCGGTCCGTCGTCCCATGCCAGCGGCGTCGGATCTGCGTTCGGTTTGTCGCGAAAGCGAAACCGCCCGGTCGCGAACAGAAGCGGCAACAGCGTGTCCAGCACTTCCTGGGGTACGCTGAATCGCGACGCGGCCTGACGGTAGCTGTACGGCGAGTAGTAGCCGTACGACCCGCTGCCATACTCCGACGGGTCCGCCCCGATGAGCATCAGGCATATTTCGCGATCGACAGCGTCCTGCAATTGAGCGATGTTGGTCGGTCTGAGGGAGAGTTTCTTGACCTTTCCGAGCTTGCCGGCGGCGGTCATTTTCTGCTGGGCGAGGCTCAGGAAGAAACCGCGGGGGCGTCCGCTCGGATTGGCTTCGAGAACGTAGATCGGTTCGATCGCGGCATCGGGGAGCCTGCGCGCCTCGGTGTGCGGGTAGTCGTACGATTTGGCGGCGAGATCGCCGAGGAGCTTCGCCCAGGCGGGCGGTGCTTCGCGCTCCCTGTAGTCCTGGCGTCGGGGCGTCGATTGCGGGTCGGGCTCGACTGCAAAACCCTCGTCGTCCATGGCGTCGCCGTCGTCGTCGTTGACGAGTTCGAATCGCACGGTCGACGGGGGCGTTTCGGATGAATGCCGCGAGTCCATTTCCAGAAGCGTCGCCCAGATGTGCTTGCAGTTGTCGCCGTAGCCTTCGTCGGCGTGTGGGCAGGTACACGAGGCGCGAACGTTCCACAGGCCGTCGCTGCGGTCGATGTCGATACACACCTCGTACTTTCGGGTTCCCGACACGCGGGCGTAGATGAACGAATCATCGGAGGAGGAGACGCGGACGGCGCCGCCGTAGAAATA
>JAJDDR010000262.1 GCA_029260255.1 Phycisphaerae bacterium | reverse complement strand
CACTTGGAGTTCGGGGGACAGAGTTCGGGGGACACACACTTTAATTGCCGAGAGTTCGGGGGACACACACTTTAATTGCCGAGATCGCCCGCGAATGGGGCAGTACTCAGCGATGATAACCGACCTTCTCAACGCCGTCGTAACGACGTATCATTACGACGTGGATGCGGAAGCGACAGCGAGTCACCGGGCGAATCGGCTGATGTACTCGGAAACACGCAACGCCGGCGGCGATCTGCTCGAACGGGTCGTTTACGAGTACGCCCTGCAGGGCGACGCGGCCGGGAACGTGACGCAGGTCTATCGCGAAGTTCCGGCGACGTTGGAGCCGGACCCGACGGTGTTTGACGTCTTCGGTACGCACTTCACCTACAACAAGGCGGCCGAAGTGCGGATCGTCACCCAGCGTCACTGGATGAAAAACGGCGACGCGCACCTGCCGAACACCGCGACGATCCTGAAAATCCGCGAGTTCCGCGGCACGGGGCGCGAGCGGTACATGATGCGCGATCGCGACACCGCGTTCCCGCACCTGCCGGACTACGCCGGCGCCTCGTGGACCGATTACGAGGGCGACCTCCCGACGGCCGATTACACCGTCACCGACTGCCACACCGGCATCCTGACCGCCGCCACAGCGTCTAGCAAGCCAAGTGTCCAGAGCAATCGGCCGCACTCATCCAGGACGGTCCTAGCGAAGGCGGCGGGGCCGTCGACTTTGCGGACGTGGGGCGCGAGTCGGCGGGCGGCGAGGGTGTCGGGGGCGGTGTGGGCTTGCTTGGCGTGGTGCAGGCGTTTTCGGAATTCGTCGATGGCGCGGCGGTGGTACGGTTCAGCTTGCTGCTTGGAGACGGAATCGCGAATGTGATCGGCGAGGATGGCGTGGTAGATGCGGCGTTCTTCTCCTTCCGTTCTGAGCAGCGGGCCGATGTAGGTGTCGGTCATGATGGCCTGTCGCTCGGTGGGATGCACGCCGGCGACGATTTCGACGACGTCGTCGGGGACGGGGACCTCCAGGATCGCGTAGGCGTGGAACAAGGCGAGCGCTTTGTCGCCCAGTGCTCCGTTGGCGCCGCCGCGACCGATCTTGCTCCACTGCGTGCCCGCAATACCGGTCGGGGTTGGATCGGGCGGTAGGTCGTCGATTGGCGTGCCCGCGGCGATCAGGTCGAGGGCGGCTGGGACGGCGTAGGGATGGCGCTCGTACCGTTCCACAGCTTGGCGGAGTTCGATTGGGTCGCGTTTCATTTCGGACGCACGGAGTTGGATCAGGTCTTCGATGGCCTGTTCGTCGAGAACGCCGCGGTTGTCATGGGGGATTTGGACGGCGCGCCCGCTAGCCATCAGGGCTTGGAACACTTCGCCGGAGACGAGGACATCGTCGGGACGCTGGGCGAACACGATTTTGATCTTCGCGGGGAGTTGGCGGATGACGATTGCCCAGTCCTGGTCGCTGTCGCGTTGCATCTCCTTCTCGGGGTCGATCACGAAGACGGCTCGGGCCTCCTCGTGCATTCGGTCGGAGATGAGCTCGAGGCGGTCGATGAACTGGTCGCGTGTGTTTCGCTGGGGGTCGCGGCGTAAGCTCATCGCCAGATCGCCGATTTTGAACACGTTGAGGAATGTTCGCCATTGTTCCAGTCGGCGCGGTGTTGCGTCGAACGATTTCTCGGTGACGTCGGCGGCGGCGAATGCGTGGTCCATGATCATTGCCATGGTTGTGGCCGCGTCGTCGCTGGGGGTGACTTCGTATCGCACCGCACCGCCGGTGTGGGTGGGATGTTCGCGGGCCATGTGGGCCATCTGATCGACAAGAAATGTCTTGCCCATTCCGGGGTGGCCTACGACGAGAACGGCTTGGCCGGCGGGGTCGGCGAGGACCTGGTTCCAGCGGTCGAGTTCGGGGCGGCGGCCGACGAAGATGGGACTGTGGCTCATGCGATGGCTCTTGGCTGTCCGATTGGACGGTCGATTGGGGGTATTGTAGCCAAACTGCGGCGCGAAGCGAAACGCGGTCCGCGAGCGCGGGGTGCGGGCCGTTCAGCAAGACGGTCACTCTTCGTGTGGCAGCTCCGCCGGTTGAAGAGCCGTGCGCATCCTGCGGGATGCCAGGGCGGCGGCATCGTTGTCACGCGTCGGGTTCACGGTAGCGCGGTGGCGGGTTGGTCTGGCTGCCGGGTCTCCAGCAAGGCGCTGGGGGCGACGCGGCGCTTGGTTTCGGAGTCGATGTCGTGGATGACGAGGTCGCCGTTTCGGGGATCGGACCACACCACATAGTCTCCGGAGATTGTGTACTGCGGGAGGAAGTACGGGGACGCGATTGGCGGGTTTACGTATTGGAGTACGGTCGTGGTTTCTCCGTCGGCGGTCAGCAAGTCGAGCGAAGTCACGGCCAGGAGGGATTCTCGATACGTCCTGGTGATCAGCATGCGATCCTCGTCGACGTCTTCAAGCCACGCTTCCGACGCACCCCGGTCGAGCCCTTCGATGATCGTCGCCATGTGGTCCCGCTCGGGATCGTAGCTGCGCACCTTGGAATAGAAATCGCCGCTCTTGTACTCCTGCCAGAGGAACCCGTTGCTGTTCGTGAAGATCTCGGGTCTGCCCCAGACCACACGGATGCCCGGTGCAACGGTATCTCGCTCGCCCGTGGTCAAGTTGATTACCTCCACGCGCGCGCCGGCTTCGAAAGCGAGAGCCTCGACGTCGCGGATGCTGTCATTCATGAGCGCGACGTGATCGGCACGGAGTGCGGCTCGTCCGTGGGACGGGAAATCATCAAAGACCTGCTCTGATCTCGAAGGCAAGTCCACGATCACGAGTTGGTAATCGCGAGCGAGCCCGCCATCGGGCGGCTCGACGGTGCGGCTCACGGCCAGGCGATCGCCGTCCAGCGTCATGATCAGGCTGCCGTCAACTCGCGTCTCGGTGTTGTCGCTCGAATCCAAGTCGCGGAAGGCCACGCGCCATTCGTCCCCGATCCTGTCAATACAGTGCAAAGTCGCATTTCCGCGACGGCGCTGCGGTGCGAAACATGGCATTTCGCCGGCGAGATTCGGGATGTCCGCTCCCTTCGGTCGCGGCGAAGGGTGCCCCGGGGGTGTGACCACTGATTGTGGCATGCCAAGGGTAGGGCGATCCCTCACCACTGCTGGCAATCGTCTTGGCATCCTTGTATCATGGCTGCTTCGTATTGAGATGGCGGCGGCTGGTTCCGACTGCCTCCGCCGAAATCGGCAATCGGGTCCGCTCGGACCGCGGTTGCATGTGGTGAGGAAATCGTATCCTCACGCTCGCGCTCTTTCAGCGGGCGCCCCGCTTCACCGGAAAGGAGTTACCCATGTCCGGTCTATGCCGCATTCGTTGTTCAATCGCACTTCTCGCCTGTTGTGTTATTGCTCTGTTCCCCGAGTCGCTTCCGGCGGAGGACGTGGCCGGCGAGGGCGACGGGCGAGCAGTCAAGGAGGAACCTACGGTCGCGGGGTTTTGCCCGGGATCCGGGGATTGCTGTGTGCCGAACGGAACCCCGGGATGCAACAACTTCGCCTGCTGTGAAGACGTCTGCTTCATCGATCCGTTCTGCTGCAATACCGAGTGGGACGCCACGTGCGTGGACTTTGCCGCTCAGTTGGGATGCTGTGGCGGGGGCGGGGCTTGCCCCGGCACGGGCGATTGCTGCGTGGCCAACGGCACACCGGGATGCGACAACACGAGTTGCTGTAAGACCGTCTGCGCGATCGACAACTTCTGCTGCGACAACAATTGGGACCTGACCTGTGCCAATCGCGCAGATACAGAGTGTGGCGACCTCTGTGGCGGCGGCGGCGGCGGACCGGTCAACGACGGCTGCGGCGACGCCCTTCCGATCGGCGATGGCACGACGCCGTTTGACACCACCGGCGCGACCACCGACGGACCCGACCACGGCGTCAACGCTTGCGGACCCTTCGGCGATGGCAGCGTACACGACGACGTCTGGTACACCTACACCGCATCATGCACCGGTTTGCTAACCGTCAGCACGTGCGAGGAAGTCGGCGGGTCGGCCACGTTTGACTCGCGCATCGCGGCGTACGACCAGTGCGGTGTGCCGCCGGCGTGTCCGGGCAACAACTTGCTCGGGTGCAATGACGACGACCTCGTCAACCCGTGCGGCACCGGCTCGGGCGGCTTCCACAGCACGCTCGAAGTGCCGGTCGTTGCGGGCAACTGCTACACGATCCGTCTGGGCGGATTCGACGAGAATACCGGCGGGCCTGGCGTGTTGTTCATCGCCTGCGCGGGTCCGACAGACTGCCAACCGGCCTGCGACAAGATGAACGTCGAATGCCTGAATCCCGGACCGCAGTACGACAACCGCAGACCGGTTGCCCGGTTGTTGCGCCAGGTTGGCCCGGGGCAACTCGTGCCGCACTGCACCGGTTGGATGATCGGTGCCCCCGACTGCATGATGACGAACCAGCACTGCGTCGCCGGAATCGACGTCACGACGCTCAAGGCGGAGTTCAACTATGAGTGCGACCTGTGCAACGGCGGCGAGTGCCGCACCACTCTTGTTTATGACGTCGCCGGTCTCATTCACGCGGATGTCGGACTGGACTACGCACTGCTCGATATAGCGGGCAACCCGGCGGCCGCGTTTGGGACGCTGCCGGTCAGTTGCGCGGAGCCCGGCATCGGGAGTAGCATTTACGAGATCCACCACGCGGAAGGCGAAAAGAAGGGCTATGACGAGGGCGTCCTGCTCAGCGTCGACGTGCCGGGCGGCTGCATTCCGGGAACGGATATCGAAGTGGGCGTATCCGTCATCGCCAGCCAGGGCGCATCCGGCTCGCCGATCTTCGGCATGGCGTCGCACGCGGTCGAGGCGATCTGCCACTGCGGGCCGCCGTGTTCGGCCGGGTGGGGAGTGCCCATGTCCGCGATTCTGCCCGACGCCCTGCCGCATATTCTGGGACACGGCTGCACGGTGCAGATGCAACCCGCGTGCGAGTGTCTCGACGACATCACGCCGCCGCAGATCGATCACGACACGACCTCTCCCTGCTCCGGGCACATTGACCCGGGGATCGAGAGCACCGACGGCACGGTGGTCAACCGCGGATTCGATGGCTTCGACATCTGCTTCACCGAAGAGGTTCGTGCCATCGGCGGCGGTCCGTTGACACCGGCCAACTTCACGGTCTCACAGACCGGCGCCGCACCACCACCGACCGTCACAGCGGTCAACACGAGTGACGACATCTGCTTTGAGGTGGCGCTGAGCCGGATCATCTCCTTGCAGGAGTGGACGACGGTGCAGGCCCACGTCGAGGACACGTGCGGCGCCGCGATCATCGATCAGGGTGACCAGGGTCCCGGAGTTGATGAGCCCGACCGGGTTGACATCGCGTATTTGCCGGGCGACGTCGACCAGTCGTCCGCAACCGGTCCGTTCGACGTGCTGGCGTTCCGTCAGTTGGTGAACGGCATCATCGAGCCATCAAGCCTCGGTTGCAGCGACGCGGCGTGTGACTACATCGACGTCAACCGGAATCTCCAGTGCGGTGCTCAAGACCCGTTCGACCTGCTCGCGCTTCGCCAGATGGCGAACGGAGTGTCACCAGCCACGCGTGTGTGGAACGGTGTGGCGTTGAACCACGCTCGACCGTAGGGACCGATGACACGGGTGTGGCACCGGTTTCCAACCGGTAGTGGAACTGATGCCGATGCTGATCCGCGCCAGACACGTGGTACCGATCGACGGCCGACCGATCACCAACGGAGCGCTGCGCATCGAACGCGGGCGCATCACGGAGGTCGGCACCGCGAAACGGGCGGAGGGCACGCCGGTCGTCGATTTCGGCGACGCCGTGGTGCTTCCCGGTTTCGTCAACGCGCACACCCATCTCGAACTGACTCACCTGCTCGATCGTGTTCCGCCCACGCCGGACTTCGTTGACTGGATCGATCGCCTGCAAGCCACACGAGCGCCCGCGAAAGAGGCCGGGAGCGTCTGCATCGAATCGGCCCGCAAGGGGATGCGATTGTCCGTAGCTGCCGGCGTGACCACGGTGGGCGACATCACGTCGCGACCGGCCGAGGTGCGTCCCGCGCTTGCCCACGGTCCGCTTCGGGTCGTGTCGTTCGGCGAAGTCATCGCTACGGGGACGATCCGCGACCAGTTGGCCGGTCGCTTGCAGGCCGCGATCGACGCGTCCGACGCGACGAAGTACCTCACCGTCGGCGTCTCTCCGCACGCCGCGTACACCGTCGAGCACGACGGCATCCGAGCCTGCGTGGACGAGGCCGCGCGCGCGGAGATGCGTCTGTGCATGCACCTGGCGGAGTCGCTCGAGGAATTACGTTACCTCCGCGACGGAGACGGTCCGATGCGGGCGTTCCTTGATCGGCTCGGTGTTTGGGACACGGTCATTCAGTGCCCGCGTCTGGCACCGGTCCCGTTCGCGCACACCTGTGGCGTCCTCAACAATCGCACCGTGTTGGCCCACTGCAACTATGTCTCCGACGAAGACATCGGACTTCTCGCGTCGACGCGGACGCAGGTGGCCTACTGTCCACGCACGCACGCCGCCTTCGAGCACCCCCCGCACCGCTTCCGCGACATGCTCGACGCGAGCATCAACGTCTGCATCGGGACGGACAGTCTGGCTTCCAACCCGTCACTGTCCGTGCTCGACGAGGTTCGCTTTCTCCACTCCCGATACCCCGACTTCAACACGCATACACTGTTGGAGATGATCACGCTCCGCGGGGCCCGCGCACTCGGCGTCGATCATCTGACCGGCAGCCTCACCCCCGGAAAGTCCGCCGACATTACCGTCATTCCACTGGACAACGACGGCCCGACGGACCCCCTCCGCAACATACTGGAATCGGTCCTGCACCCACTGACCACGGTCACCAGGGGTCGAAGGGTCACCTCGTAGAGCCCCCCTCACAATTCAGTGCAGATCGCCTCACACGCAGCCGATACCACTCGGAGCAACGGGTGCACAACGCGGTCATTCCGAGCGCAGCGAGGAATCCCGTTGAACCCGGGCGAGATGCTTCGCTTCGCTCAGCATGACGCTCAGTATTCCGAGCTCCCGGTATTAACTTGGGGAGCGCTACTTTCACCGTCCACCTCTCGATTCGAAAGGAGCCACACCAATGACATACGACACAACCACCAACAACGTCCATGTCGACACGACCACCCTCGATCTGTGCACCGCCGACTTCACGCCGGACGATGAGGATTGCAGACACACGCCGCGATCACGAGTTGCAGCCTTCTGCCTCGCCCTTCTGGTCTTGTCCTATCATTCGGAGAACAGCTTTGCGCAATCTGTAGTGACCGGCTACGCCTGGGACGGACGACTCTCCATACACTGGGAGTACGATCTTGAGCACGGAACCGGCGAGCTGTCGATCTGGCAGTGGGGTGTTCAGGTCGGCGATGGAACGCTGTACTTTGCAGGGTTGTTGCCGGAAGACGCTGAGAACATCCAGGTATACAACGCACAAATGAGCGACCAGTTGTGCAGCGGTAGCGTCGCGCCGGCGATGTACCATACGCTTACGGTGGTGCCTCACACCCGTATCACCTTCGACATTCCCTCGCCGAGCAACGTCGCTGCGGCCACACAACGACTTGACTTCGGGGCTGCGTGCGCGGCACCCAGCCAACAGCACTGTGTTTCGGCAGTTCCCCTCGCGTGCGTCATAACACCGTTGGGGTCACTGGATGACTTTGTCACGATTCGCCCCATCGAGCAGGGCTGCAATACTCCGGCCGACTTCGACTGTGACGGCGATGTGGACCTCATGGACTTCGCCCGCTTCCAGCAGCTTTTCACCGGAGACACGCCCTTTTCTCCGAAGTAGGCGGGGACCTACACCGGCCGGTGGTCGGGGGCGTCTCCCTTCGCCAGTCGGTGGAACCCGATCACCCCGGCGACGCAGAGGAAAAACGCGATCCCCCACACGCCCCAACCCAAGTAGTGCCACAGTATGACACCCAAGAACGGTGCGATCAATCCGCGAACGCCGGTGAGCGTCTGATGCACGCCCATATACAGCTCCGCGTTCTCCCGAGTGGCGTAGTGCAGGTGCCCGAGGTTCCAGGCAAGCGTGCCGCCCCCCTGGTGTAACCCGTGCAGAACCCCGCGCAGCGCGAAGAGCACCAGCGCGCCGGGAACAGCAAACCGCACCACCCACGAATCGCCATCCGCGGATCCCCCGTGATCTGAGATGGCGTACGTCGCGGCCAAGCCCAGGAGCAACCCCGCCGCCGCGCAACACCCGGTGTACACGCGAAACCGGTTGACGCCCACGCGATCAAACAGCCGCCCCCATCGCCGGAGGCTCGAAAACATCAAGAGCTTCGGAATCACCTCGATGACGTAGATCGCAACCACGTAGCGATCCACGGCGGCGCCCACGACGATGACCAGAACCGGCATCACCAGTTGAACGCTTGTGCCCAGCAGCATCTGCGTGGCAAGGTAGCGCGCGTAGCGCCGATCCATCATCAGAATCCCGACCATTCCGCGTACGAGGAAAACCGGCGAAACCGACCGCCGGATACTGACTCGCTCGACACGCCCGCCGCAGGCCAGCGCCCTCAGTTCCGACGATTCATGCCGGACCCGAACCCGCTGGAGTATCAGAATCGCCACCAAACCGCTGGCCGCTGCGATCGGGTAGACGTATCGGTACGAGCTCGGATCGTGGTCGAACACCAGACTCGCGACCGACAGAACACAGATACCCATCAACAATCGCACCGCCTGAAGGCGTGCGGCCACTTTCCCGCGAACCTCGGGCGGGTAGTTGTGCTTCCACAGCGATGACCGGACCGTCACCACGCCGGCGAGGAACGCCTGCGCACAGGCCATCTGGATCACGAAGATCAGTGCGCCCGCGTGGGTTCGCGGCGTCAGGCACACTGTTGCGGCGCAGAGCGCGGCGCCGCTTCCGAACGCCGTGGTCAGGGGCAGCTTTCGCCGCCCGGCGCACAGCAAGCCCCAGAGGTAGCTGAACAGCAACACGCCGATCGGCGTCGCCGAAGCCGTCGCCACCAGCAGCGGGCTGCCGCCGAAGGTCTTCTGCACGACGATCGCCGCGGCGTTTCCCTCGATCATGCCGGCGAAGACACCCCACGGGATCAGGTGTTTGAACTCGTAATAGTAGTTGCGCCGACAGAGGAACGGTAGGCCGCGTGCGTCGAGATAGTCCAACGGGCGGGATCTCCTTCACGGATGATGTCTGTACGCACGACGGTATCCGACCACACCGCCGATGGCAAGCCGGTCTCGCGACACATCTTATTGCAAACTTCGCGCACAATTCATTTGACGCATCGCGCCTACGCGACGTACGCTCATCGCGCGGCAGAGTGGTGTGGGGATCGAATCGCGCGGAGGCGACGGCCATGTTGAAACAACACGCGTACGTAAACAAGAGACAGTGCACTCGATATCTGCTTCTCGCTGCCCTCGGTCTGACGTCGCTCTTGTTCGCCAGCATCACGTCCGCGCAGACGGAACCGGCCGCCCCACCGGCGGTCGCGGAGCAGGTCGCGAAAGACGCCGTCCCGCTCGCGCCGGAAGCGCCGGTGCCAACGACGCCGCAGAACCCGGAGTCGTACGACCTTTGGGTGCTCGCGCCGGCAATCGTCGCCATTCTCCTCGCCGTGCTGCTGCGTTCCGCGGTGCCGGCGTTGTTCATCGGAATCGTCGTCGGCGGCTACATGCTGGTGCCCTGCCGCGATGCGGGCGACACCATCGGGTCGATTGCGGTCCTGGAAGGACTCCGCCTGGCGGTCGATCATTACGTCCTTGGAGCCATCGCCGATTCCGGGCGCATCCAGATCATGGTGTTCACGCTGTTGATCGGGGGTGCCGTCGGCGTGATGACCGCCAGCGGTGGAACGCGCGGGCTGGTCAACGCGGTCCTGCGCTTCGCTTCGACCTCGCGCAAGGGGCAGTTCACCGGCTGGCTCGCGGGCATGATCGTGTTCTTTGACGACTATGCGAACTCGATGATCGTCGGACCGACCATGCGTCCGGTTTTCGACCGTCTCAAGATCTCCCGTGCCAAACTGGCGTACATCGTCGACTCCACCGCGGCGCCGATCGCGTCCATCGCGCTCATCGGAACGTGGCTGGGTGCCGAACTGAGTCTCATCAAGGACGGGCTGGACAGCGTCGCCGCGCAAGGGACACCCGAGTTCCTTGTCGGTGTCGACGACATGGACGTCTTTCTCACCAGCATCCCGTATCGTTTCTACCCGATCCTGGCGCTGTGGATGGTCCTGATGATCGCGTTCACCGGTCGCGACTTCGGGCCGATGAAGAGCGCCGAGTCGCGCGCGCTCATCGAGCCGCCGGATGAGACCGCCGCCGAGGCGGAGGGTGGTGTTCAGAAGACCTCTTCTGCGTGGCTGGCGGCGCTGCCGATTCTCGCGCTGATCGGAATCACCTTCACCATCCTCTACAAGACGGGCGTCGCCGCGATGCCGGCCGACGCCGAGTGGGATTGGCACAAGCTGCTCAGCGGCGCCGCGACCAACACGTCCATCCTCTACGGCGGGCTCGGTTCGCTGGGAGTCGCGACATTCCTCGCGTTTGTCGCCCGGGCGTGTTCGATGCGCGACGCGTTCGACGGGTGCCTCGATGGGATGGCACGGATGTTCCCGGCCGTCGTCATCCTGGTGCTCGCGTGGGCACTGTCGGACGTGTCCCAAAACCTGCACTTGGGACAGGTACTGAAGGGGCACTTGGTCGGTGCTCAAGTCACTCCGGATTGGCTCCCCGAATGGGCCCACATGCCGATGACGGTCTGGCTTCCACTCAGCGTCTTCATCTGTGCGGCGGGTGTGTCGTTCGCAACGGGAACGTCGTGGGCGACGATGGGCATTCTCACCCCCGCGGTTGTCGAGATCGCGGCCGAGATGGCGGCCGGTCTGCCGGGCGACGAGGCTTCTCAACTGTTCTACGCGGCGGTCGGCAGCGTCCTGGCGGGCTCGGTATTCGGGGACCATTGCTCGCCGATCAGCGACACGACGGTCCTTTCGGCCGTCGCCTCGCGGTGCCGGGTGGAAGAGCACGTCTGGACGCAGTTGCCGTATGCGATTGTTACCGCCTTGGTCGCGATGACCGCGGGAAACTACTACTGCATGCACGAGGGTCTACCGCCTTGGCAGGGGCTGGTCATCGGTGCGGCGGTGCTGTTCTTTATTCTCGTACTCGTCGGGCGCAGACCAAAGGCGCCGCCCGTGGTGGTCAACATCCCTCCCGAGCGGCTCGAACAGAGGATCGCGGGCGGTTAGGTTTGACACCGCGCGGAGCGGGTAGCCAAGCGCCGGGCGGGTTTTCGCCGATTGGTGTGGATGAGTTTGGTCCGGCTTCCCGGTTGACCTCACTGGCCGGGAGTCGTACCATCGAAGTGATTGGCAGACTGCGTTCCTCCCGAGTATCAGCTTCTCGATGATTACCGGGTTGGCAAAGTGAGCGGGAACGATGGTCGTTCCGCAGCGGGAAGTCGGTTGAGAGGTCGTTGACGCACCATGGCAAAAGCGGGAACCATAGAAGTTCAAGGCATCGTCACCAAAGCCTTGCCCAACGCCATGTTCAAGGTCAGCGCCGACATCGGCGACGAGACCAAGCACGAAGTGCTGTGCACCATCGCGGGCAAGATGCGCAAATACTACATTCGCATTCTGCCGGGCGATGAAGTCACGCTCGAACTCTCCCCCTACGACCTCGCCCGAGGTCGCATCACTTATCGAAAGCGTTAACCGGAACCTCTGATCGCCGATCTCCGCGCCTTGCAGTCGGGTCGGTCTGCCCCTACCCTGCCACGCCGAAACCGGGACCACGAACACGAAGGGACTGAACCCATGGGCACGCTCAACGCGACCGTCAAGACCGACAAGGGCGACATCAGCATCGAACTCTTTCCCGACGACGCTCCGATGACCGTCGCGAACTTCGCGAACCTTGCGGCGCGTGGTTACTACAACGGTCTGAAATTCCACCGGGTCATACCCGACTTCATGGTCCAGGGCGGCGACCCCACCGGCACCGGCTCGGGAGACCCCGGCTACCGGTTCGGGGATGAATGCACGCGCGAGCACACCCACGACGGGCCCGGCGTGCTGTCGATGGCCAACGCCGGTCCCGGGACGAACGGCAGCCAGTTCTTCATCACGCACGTTGCGACGCGGTGGCTCG
This sequence comes from Phycisphaerae bacterium, assembly GCA_029260255.1. GTDB lineage: Bacteria > Planctomycetota > Phycisphaerae > UBA1845 > UBA1845 > OFTM285. The sequence continues at coordinate 5,470 of JAJDDR010000262.1, read as the reverse complement.
ACGGCAAGCACACCGTGTTCGGCAAGGTCACCGCGGGGCTGGACGCGGTCAACGCGATCGCGCAGGGCGATTGCATGACGGCCGTCGAGATCGACGGCGACACCGCCGCGCTCTTCGCGTCGCAGCAATCGAACCTCGACACCTGGAACAAAGCCCTCGACAAGCGCTGACGCATGCAGCGCGCCCGCCCCCGGGTGTGACTCTGATGGCAGGCGTCGCTCCATGCTCCCAGCCGGGGGCGGCTGGGCTATGTCGTCAGTCTTCAGCGACGTCGTCGTTGAGGAGTTCGAAGAACTTGCCGGTGGCGGTGCAGAGCTCGGCGATGTTGAATCCGACGACGAGCGTGAGGCGGGAAATCTCCTGCTCCTGCTCCCAGTAGGTTTCGCGGCGTTTGAGCAGGTCGTCGATGTTCAGCGCGCCGTCGAAGTAGGCGCCTATGCCGCTTTGGTAGTCCCCGATGAAGCGGGGCAGATTGCCGGCGAGTTCGTCGCGACTGGCACCCAGTGTCTCGATGCGAATGAGCGGCTCGAGGGTGTCGACGAATATGGCGTTCTCGCGGGAAGCGATGGCTTCGGTAAATCGCTCGATGCGCGACTGTGCCTGACGGGCCAGGCTGGTGGTGACGCGCGGGTCGACATGGCTGACTTCCATTCCGAAGTTGACGGCCCAATCACTGCCTCGGTCCGTTTGGCCTCTACCCTCGATGTTCGACCGGCCGTCGAGAAGCAGGGCAATGTCCCATTTTCCGCGGCGCGCCAGATCGAGTTGGACCTCGGCGTTTCGAACCTCGTTGAGCAGGGTGAGGATCTCGGGATCGGTCTCGATGCTCAGGCGGAACAGTTCGTCGTGCGTGGCGCCAACGAACGGGTTGAACGGCTCGTTGACGATTTCGACGGTGGCGTACAGAGCGATTCCGCAGGCGGCTTTGAGCCGTGCGGTGTCGACTTCGTGCCGCCCGGTCACATTGCGTAGCTCGGCCTCGACCTTGGTCATCTCGGCGCTGATCCGCCGCAGGTCGGAAGATACGTCGCGGCCGACGACCGCTTCGATACGCGACTTGAGGGTCTGCAAGTCGCGTAGCCAGCGTGCGGCGTGGTCCATTCGGCGCGACAGATCGGTCACGATGTTGTAGGCGAATAGTGCGCGCTCGAGCCGATTGCGGACCTCCTCGATGTAGGCGAGCTGCGTGTCGTTGAGTTCGTTGCGGCGAAAGATCTCTTCGCTGGTGCGCTCCAGCTTCTCGCGCGATGCCCAGAGCGGGTAGCGAAGATCGGCCGAGACGAACGGCCTGTCGCCCTGTCCTTCGTCGGTCACGTTGGTCTCGTAGCCGACTCCGACGTTCAACTCGGTGGTGTCGAAGAAGCGTTTTTCGACTCCGACCTCAACGGTGTAATCGCGATCGCGCAGGGTTTCTTCGGCGGTGCGCGATTCGCTCAGTCGGTTCGACGATCGGAAGGTGGGCGTAAGGGAATCGCGCGAGACGACGAAGAAGTCGTAACGCGCCTCTTCCGACTTGAACCTCTGATAGCTGGACTTTATGTCGGGTTGGAGGCTGAAGGCAATCGGAATCACCGAGCGTGCTGAGAGCGTGTAGGTGTCACTCGCGCGCTCGCGCGAGAGTCGCTCGACCGCCGGGGAACTTCGCGAGATCGCGGGAACGGGAAGGTGGATCGCGCTCCCGAGTCGCTCCGACGGCAGCGTGCCCGCGCATCCGCACACCCACAGCGTCCACACCGACACCAACCACACACCGCGCCTGAGCACATTGTTTCCCGCCATGCCGCCCTTCCGGATCGAATCCCCGTCTCGCCGTAGGCCGGAGAGATTAACCGCCCGCAACGGCGCGTGCCAGCGACCCGCAATCGGCATGCGCGACGCTCGGCACGAACGACGACTTTGACGTGCGCGGTCTCGCGACGACAATGCCGAGATGCCCGGCGAGCCGAACGAGTTGCGCTTGACCAAGCGGTCGGAAGAAGATGCGGCCGTCGATCGGCGCGACCGCAACCTCGTCCGGGGGCTTCTTGCGGGCGATGCCGATTGCCTGAGCAAGTTGATCGCGCACTACGACGCGCTGGTGCGCTACACGGTGTTTCGCGCATGCAAGACTGAGTGTCGGCGCGACCCGACGTTCCTGGACGCGCGGGCGTCCGAGGTTTGGTCGGGGTTTGTGTGGTCGATACGCCGCGGGGGACGAGGACCCGAGGGAACGCTAAAGTCTTACTTGACGCGCATCGCACGAAATAAGGTGACGGACTATCTTCGGAGCGCAGCGCGCGAGGTGACCGCCGCGGCCACCGGGGGCGAGTCCGAGACGGGTCTGGACGCGCCCGCGGCGCCGGAGGGCGACCCCCTTGCCACGCTGATCGACTTTGAGCGAGTCGGCGCTCTACGCGATTGCATGTCCCAGCTTCCGGAGAGTGACCGTAAGTTATTTCAGGAACTGGACTTAATAACACATGGGCAGTGGTCCAAAGCGGCGGATCGCCTGGGGATGGCCGAGTCCACCCTCCGATCCCGGTGGGCCAAGGCGTTGGACCGACTGCGTCGGTGCCTGGAAAAGAAACTCGCGGAAAATCTGTGAAAGCCTCGCGCGGTCGGTCTGATCGAGCGACTCTGTCTGTAGAGGGCGGTGTTCCTCGGGTGTTTTGATATGAATCAGCAGATGGACAACGAGAATCGCGGCAACGAGTTGGAGCGTTTGCTGCTTCATGCGGTCGAGGCGGAGCGTGCCGGGGTTTTCGAGAGGACCGCGGTCGATGCGGTTTCGCTGGTTGGCGATTCGCCGCGATCCCGCGGTTGGCTGGGCATCGCCCGGGTGGCAACGCCGATTGCGGCGTGCGTGGGGCTGTGGTTCGGGGTGAGTGAGATGGGCATCTGGTCGCCGGAGGCGGCGGGTCCGATGACACACGCGGCGGTCAACATGAACGCCGCCTTGATCGGTCAGGATGCGGATTGCGTGAACCTTGCGGTGCTCAACAGTTGCATCACGGGTCCCGGCGGCGGTGACCTCAGCGGCGACTGTGTCTGTGCCGATCTGGACAACGACGGAGATGTGGATTTCGCCGACTTCGGTCGGTTTCAAACAACGGTTGCCCCGCACCGGGGATAGTTTTGTTTTTGGCAGTTCGGGTGTGGCACCGGTTTGTTACCGGTGGTTCGCTCACCGGTTACAAACCGGTGCCACAAGTGTCATAGTAACGGAGTGAAAGTGATGAAGAAGTTTACGGCATTGGCAGTCGCGCTCGCCATGGTATCGACGGCGTCGGCGGCGACATTTACGGCGAGCATCATGCTGCCCGACGGCAACGAGACACCGTCGAACACACCGCTGGCAATTCACGTTCACGGGGTTCTCGATACCGCGGCGGACAACGACGGTCTGGTGTTTGTCAGCGTCGATCTGGTGGCGACGCCGCAGGGCGGTGCGCCAGCGGTCAACCTCGGCACCGCGGTGATGTGGGGCGCTCCTGCGGACCTTTCGATGGACAACTTCGTCCGCCCGCTGGGCTATGACGCCAACTACGGCGGCACGCCCGTCGGCGACAACATTCTGCAGGCCGGTGGCGCGCAGAACACGATCGGAAACGATCCGCTGGCCCCTCCGGGCCTGGGTTTCCCGTCGGCTGAGTTCATCACGTTCGGCGTCGGGCACACGAATCAGTTGATCCTCGAAGGGACGATTACGTTCCCGGCCGAGGGCAGCTACACGCTGAGTCTCGAGAACGTCCTGGCGAACGTCCTGGCTGACGGTCAGACGCCGAGTTCGTTTGCGATCTACGCCGTCGAGGCTGCGACCGGTGCCGCCGACGCGGCGGTCAACGTGGATGTCGTGGACTGCGCCGTTCCGGCGTTCGCCGCGGGTGCCGCGGGCACGCCGGTCGCGAGCCGCGTGTTTGACGGCTTCATCGATGCCCGCAAGGAGAGTACGGACGGCGTGAACGCCGACTTGGGCATGGATACGCTGACGGTCGTGTTCACGACCGCGATCAACAACGCCGATGGCACGCCGCTGAGCGCGTCGGCGTTTAGCGTTTCGGACACGGGTGGAGCGGCTCCGGGCATCGCGGGGATTACCACCGCGGACGGCCGGACGGTCACGATCAATCTGACGGACCACATCTCGTTGCAGCAATGGACGACGCTTTCGGTGAGCGGTAGCGCCCAGTGCGACGCGGGCCTGCTGATCAACGACTCGATCCAGATCGGCTATCTGCCGTGCGACGTGGACCAGACCGGAAGCGTCACCCCGTTCGACCTGCTGACGTTCCGCCAGTATGTCAACGGCGTTTCCGAGCCTGCGGTCGGCGTGGTCACCGACTACATCGACACGAACCGGAACGGCACGAGCGATCCGTTCGATCTGCTGGTGTTCCGTCAGTTGATCAACGGCGTTACGCCGCCGGCGACGCAGCCGTGGAACGGCCAGTCTCTGCCGTAGGTTCTCGATGGCAGCGAAGCGGTTGCTGACGACCGTTCGCTGACAACCGAACATTCAACAGGCCACCTGGGTTGATCCGGGTGGCCTGTTTGCTTGCGCCGAGCGTGCGACGCGGAATAGGGTGAACCACCCAGTTCGCACTTCCGGAAAGTATGCTTGCCCCGCGGGGAAGCCGTTCGGCGTGGCGTTTTGTGCCCGGCGGGATTGGACCGTGGGCTGTCGTCTCGTCACCCGCAGCGGGATGACGCCCCATCGGCGAGTCGGCGCGTCTGCTGGCCTGCGACCGTGTCGCCCGATACGATTGTGTGGGTGGTTCCCGCGATTGTGACGACTCCTGCGTGTTGCGGAGTTGGTTCGCATCGCGGCGCAGCATGACATGAGTGTTGAACCGGAACATCCCTCGCACATCGACACCGCGAATGGTGCGGACAAGCCGGCATGGCCAACGGACGCTCTACACGCTCAGAAGATGGAGGCGGTCGGGCAACTCGCGGGCGGCATCGCGCATGACATGAGCAACCTGATGACGGCGATGTTCGGGTGGCTGGAGATCGCGTCCGCGCAGCTCCCGTCGGACCACGCGGCGCGAGATGCGTTGCGGATGGTGGATCGCGCGGCGCGGCAGGCGGTGGGACTGACGCGTTCGCTGATTACGTTCAGTCATCGGACGCCCACGGAAAAGCACCCGATGCAGCTCAACGACGTCGTGCGGGACGCTATGCGGCTTCTGGGGCGGCTGCTGCCCGCGTCGATCGAGCAGGATTCGGCCATCCCGGAGGAGTCGATCTGGATTGAAGGCGATGCGACGCAGATCCAGCAGGTGGTGATGAACCTGGCACTGAACGCGCGCGACGCGATGCCCGAGGACGGCAGGATCACGATCGCGCTCGAGGTCGTCTCCGAGTCCGACGTACCGGCGAAGCACCGGTCCGACACGGTGGGCGCCGGTGCCGCGGTGCTCGCCATCGGCGACACGGGCGGGGGAATCCCGGGAAGGATTCGCTCGCGGATCTTCGAGCCGTTCTTCAC
>JAJDDR010000261.1 GCA_029260255.1 Phycisphaerae bacterium | reverse complement strand
CTGGGCACGACCAGCCCGCGCGGCGTGTCCACCGCGATGCCGACGTTGGTGTACTCCTTGTACGTAATTGCGCCCGCGTCAGGGTCGATCGTCGCGTTGAAGATCGGGTGGTTGCGCAGCGCCAGTGCGACGGCCTTGATGATGAAGGCCATCGCGGTGATGCGGCGCTCGCCGTTGTGTGCTTCGCGGTACTGCCTTCGGAGCGCTTCGAGTTCGGTCACGTCGGCCGAGTCCATGTGTGTCACGTGGGCGGCGTTGGTGACCGATCGCGTCATCTGCTGGGCGATGGTCTTTCGAATCTGCGTCATCGGCACGATGCGGACCGTGCCCCACTTGTCGCTGCCCTGAGTGCCCGGAGGGATACTCGCGGGTGCCGGCATCGGTGTCGGAACGGCGATGATTGGTGCCGCGGTCGGCGGCGACGATGCTTGTACCTGTCGCGCGGCAGGAGTGGTCGGGGCGGTGGGTCCGTTGGCGGCGGCGTGTACGTCTTCCCGCAGGACGCGGCCCCCCGGTCCGCTGCCGGCTATTCGATCGATGTCGACACCCATTTCGCGGGCCAGCTTGCGCACCGCCGGTGACGCCGCGGCGGTCGTGCGCCGCCCGGACATTGCGGGCGCACTGGCGGTTTTTTCAGCCGGGGAAGGCGCGGGGGGGGCAGCCGCGGCGGCTGACGCGACGGCGGCGCCATCACCGTTTCGGAAGGTGATCATCACGTCGCCGACGTTGACCGTCTGTCCGACGGCGATGTGGATCTTCTCAACGGGTCCGGCAAAGGGTGACGGTATCTCGACGGCGGCCTTGTCGGTTTCGACTTCGAAGAGGTTGCGATCCTCTTCGATGGTCTCGCCTTCCTTGACCAGGACCTGAATGATCTGGGCTTCGGTGATGCCTTCGCCGAGATCGGGCAAACGGAATTCGCGTGACATTTAACTGGCTCCGGCGTGGTCTAACAGACCAGCGTTTCCCGCACGGCGCGCTTGATCCGGTCCGCACCAGGCAAGAACGCCTGCTCGCGGGCGAAGTACGGAAAGTGTACGTCGTACCCGGTTATTCGTCTAATCGGCGCCTCCAGATGGTAGAAGCAACTCTCCACCAGCCGGGCAACGACCTCGGCGCCGACGCCGCACGTTCGCGGTCCTTCGTGGACCACCACGCAACGCCCCGTCTTTGACACGGACGCGGCGATCGTCTCGGTGTCCATTGGCGAAACCGTCAACAGGTCGACCACCTCGGCGGAGACACCGTCTTCATCGGCGAGGTCGTCGGCCGCTTCGAGCACCGGTCGCATCATCGCGCCGTAGGACACGAGTGTGATGTCCTCACCCGCGCGCGTGACGTGCGCTTTTCCGATTTTCATCGTCTCGGGTTCGTCGGGAACCTCTTCCTTGAACGCCCGGTAGAGCGCCTTGGGCTCGAAGAATATGACCGGGTCCGGATGGCGAATCGATTCGAGCAGCAGTGCCCGGGCGTTGCGCGGCGTGGAGCAAATGACCATCTTCAGACCCGGGTTGTGGGCATACAGCGCTTCCCGGCTCTCGCTGTGGTGCTCGATCGCCCGGATGCCGCCGCCAAACGGCATGCGCACGACGATGGGCATGCCGAAGCGCCCGCGCGTGCGATTGCGAAAACGCGACACGTGGCCTTCGATCTGGTGGTATGCCTGATACGCGAAACCGGAAAACTGCATCTCGCACACGGGTTTCATGCCGTACAACGCCAACCCGACGGCCGTCCCGACGATGGCACCTTCCGCGAGCGGCGTGTCGATCACCCGGTCCGGACCGAACTCGGCCAGCAGCTTCTCGGTGACCCTGAAGACGCCCTCGTCCTGCCCAACGTCCTCGCCCATGATGATGACGTTCTCGTCTTCAGCGAGCCCTTCACGCATTGCGAGGTTGAGCGCCTTGACCATGTTCAGTTGTGCCATGAAGTTCCTCTCGTCCACACACTCGTGCTCTGGCAACCATGTGTTGATGGGTGCCACTGGCAGCTTGCTGCCAGTGCTGTTGCACATCACACTGGCGGACAAGCCGCCAGTGGCGCCCGTGTTTTGCGTGGACTCCTCAATTCACGCATGCCGCAGCGCTAGTGCCCAATCGTGACACCCTCGTGCCGCAGCGCCTCGTCAAACTCCGCCGCCTGGGCGACCAACTCAGCCGGAATGTCCTCGTACAGGTACTTGAAGCAATCACGCGGATCGACGTCGCGCGCGGCCTCGTACGCCTCGACGCCGGACTTGAGGGTCGCCTTGATGTCGTTGCGAATCTCCTCATCCATCTTGTCATCGAGCACGCCCTTGGCCCGCAGGTAGGCGTCAAATCGGATCAGCGGATCGCGCTTCTCCCATTTTGCGACCTCGGCGTCATCGCGGTACTTCTTCGGATCGTCGGCCGTCGTGTGCATCGCGAGGCGATACGTGACCGCTTCGATCAGCGTCGGACCGCCGCCCGCTCGCGCCTTGTCGATCGCCTCGTTGGTCGCGACGTAGACGGCCAGCACATCGTTACCGTCCACCTGGATGCCGTCGATCCCATACCCGGACGCCTTTTGCGCGAGCGTAGCCGCCCTAACCTGCCGCGACCGCGGATGCGAGATCGCCCACTGGTTGTTCGTCACGATGAAAATCGCGGGTGCGTCAAAGACACCGGCGAAGGTCAGCGCCTCGTGGAAGTCGCCCTCCGACGTGCCGCCGTCGCCAACGTAGCCGATGGCCACGTCGTCCTTGCCCTTCATCTTCATGCCCCAGGCGAGGCCCATCACGTGGGGCAACTGAGACGCCACCGGAACGGCGATCGGCGTATCGTTGATCCCTTCCGGGACGGCGCAGCCTTCCTCGTAGCCGCCCCAAAACTGGAGGATCGACCCGATCGGCCAGCCGCGATGGAAGCAGACACCGGGCTCACGAAAAGACTGGACGACCCAGTCGGAAGACCGCAGGGTGTAACAGGTCCCGATCTGCACCGCCTCCTGGCCCCGAACCGGGGCGTAGGTGCCGATCCGCCCCTGTCGCTGCAGGGCGAGCATGCGTTCGTCCAGCAGCCGAGTCGTCAGCATCAGACGATGGAGATTGAGCAGCGTGTCCCCGTCGAGCTCGGGGTCCAACGACTCGTCGATGCGGGCCTTCTCATCCAGTATCTGAAGGTACTCGAGCTTGTCAGAGACCTTAATCTTCTTGCGAGGCACTGGTGACAAACCTCCCTTGGACGCCAGGAGCCCGCCACGGCGGTCCCTGGTGTCGCGTTCCGCGGACACCATGTTGGTTCGAGATTGTGGCCAACCGCCCAGCCCCACTGGGCCCGAATGCGACGTGTATACTAAAAGCACTCGACACGCGCGTCCACCGCAACAAGGCGTCGGCCGTCCGCGACCAGCGCCTTGCGGACTCCGTGGAGACCGTAACCAATTCGTACAACAGAACTTATGACGCTCTATCCGCGACTTGTGCGCCCTCGGGGAGCATCGAGCATGGGGAACCGCCAAGCCGATCCCGCAGCGTGCCGATACACGCGGAATCGGGTAGTATCCGTCCTGAGAGTGCAAAACGCGCGTAGAGGGTTCCGATGATTCGAAGGCTGTACGTCGACAACTACAAGTGCCTGGTCAACTTCGAGTACAAGCCGGCACCGCTGCATCTGCTGTTCGGAGAGAATGGCAATGGCAAGACAACGACATTCGAAGTCTTGGAGAGGCTACGAGATTACGTCGCCGGCGCCTCGACCGCCCACACGTTCCCCACCGAAACACTGACCGCATGGCAGATGCGGACCGAGCAGGCGTTCTGCCTCGAAATCGAAGGCAACGGTGGGACGTATCGCTACAGTCTCGCCATTCAACACAACCGCAGTGAGAACAAGTGCCGAGCAACGAAGGAAGAACTCCTCTTCGATGGACAACCGCTGTATCGCTTCTATGGGCAAAACGCTCATCTGTTCCGCGACGATCATTCCAAGGGCGCCGTATTCCCGCATGACTGGTCCCGGTCTGCACTAGCGACGATCCCGGAGGGGCCCGTCTATCAGAAGCTGAGCTGGTTTCGTCGGCGAATGGAGCGGATATACGTGTTCTCGATCGTCCCAACAGAGATGACAAGCCATAGTGACAAGGAATCGTCGACGCCGGCGCGGAACCTCGCCAATTTCGCCTCGTGGTACCGCCATCTCTCGCAGGAATCCCAGAAGCACATCGCACCGTTATTCAAGTCACTACGAGCTGTCATCAGTGGGTTTGGGGAGATCAAACTCGCCCAAATCGGCGAGACCACGCGGGTCTTGCGTGTTGATTTCGAAGTCTGGAGCGAAGATGGGGAATACGGCTATGACCCAATCACCCTAACACTTGACGAGTTGTCAGAAGGGCATCGCTGCCTAATCGCGTTGTTCACAATTCTGCATTTCGTCGTTCGCCCCGGCGCGACAATATGCATCGACGAGCCCGACAACTTTGTTGCATTGCGAGAGCTTCAGCCATGGCTCCTGGAATTGTCCGATCGTGTCGATGATGCTTCGTGTCAGTGCCTGATCATTTCACATCATCCGGAGTTCATAAACCAACTGGCAGTCAAGAATGGCGTCAGATTCACACGCGCGGGAATCGGCCCCGTCCGCATCGAGCCGTTCAAATGGTCTTCAGAGGACGGGATTCCTCCATCGGAATTCGTGGCCAGAGGGTGGGAAACCTAAATGGACCGCCGTCGGGGTGTGCGTGTGACTGTCCTGTGTGAGGATGATGAGCACCAGCGCTTCGCGCGGTACTCCCTGCTTGAGCTTGGCTTCCACGCGCGCGAACTCCGTTTCGATAAACCGCCAGCGGCTCGAGGTGCCGCAGAGCAGTGGGTGCGTGAACAGTACTCGGGCGAAGTTTCGGCACATCGGCGGGTTAGCGGCACGCAAAGAGTTGCATTGATGGTCGTCATTGATGCAGACACGCGGACCGTTCAACAGCGACAGCAGGAGTTGCAGGGCAGGCTCGCGGATGTGGGCGACCGCCCACGATCGGACAACGAGCCGATCGTGATCTGGATTCCGAAGCGGCATATCGAAACCTGGGTCGCCTACTTTTCGGGCGAGCCCGCGAACGAGACGGACGACTACAAGCAACCCATGCGCGACGCAGATTATAAGTCCCCGGCCAAGCGCTTCGTCCGCCTTTACCAAACCCCCGCCGACCGGCCGGACGACCTGTTGCCCTCGATATCAGCAGCCCTCCGCGAACTCAGTCGTCTGCCCGACTGATCTGACCCATTCAATCATGCTGCCTGTGTAAAACGATATGGGGTCGACGCGAGTCGCGACCGCTCGCTACTCGCATGCGGGCGATTGGCCCCAATGCAGCTTGGTGACCAGCCCGTGCCACTTGGGGTAGGCGGGGTTGCGGACGAGTTTCATCGTCGAGGAATACCGCTGGACGATGACGCGGTCGCCGGCTCTCAGCGGGAAACTTACCTGACCGTCGAAGAGCACCGTCGTGCCCGAGTTTGCCCGTTGCACCACGATTTCGATCTCGGACTGGTGCTCGACGACCAGAGGCCTGTGCGTCAGCGAATGCGGGCAGAGGGGCGTCAGTGCGATTCCCAGAACGCCGCCCTGCATCAGCGGACCGCCGGCCGACAGGTTGTGTGCCGTCGAGCCGACCGGCGTGCATACGATCAGCCCGTCGCCGCCGATCGTCGTCAGGTGGATGCCGTTGATCCGGACGGCCAGATCGATCACGCGGAACGGCGGGCCGGCTTGGACGATGCAGTCGTTGACCGCGAGGCTGTCGAAGCACTGCTCGTCGTCGCGGAGTACCCTTCCTCCGAGAATAGCGCGCTCGCTGACAAGGTCGTGGTCCCGAAGGATCGCCGGGAGGTGCTCCCTCAACTCGTCGACGGTGAATTCGGCGAGGTATCCGAGTTTTCCGAAGTTGACGCCGATGAGCGGGATTTGCCGGTCCCCGAGTGAGCGACTGACTGCCAGCAGCGTGCCATCTCCGCCCAGCACGACGATGTACTCCGCCCCGGCATCGAGCGCGACGACGCCGTCCATGCCCAATGCCGCACCCACGATGTCGCAATGGGGTTCGGCGAAGGCGCGCACCGGATCGATAGCATCTTGAACCACGGACTTGTCGGGATTACCGAGAATGAAGACGCGGCGTTTGGCCGGGGCGGTGGGCATGGCGTCGGTCCTCGTTGGCGCAGTTAGCGCGACATGACACGATCACCCTTGACCGTTGTTAACGTGCGTTTCGCGCTTTGGTCAGGGATCGCCTGCGTCTCCTCGGCCGGTTCGAGCAACCGTTGAACCGCCGCGGCGATCGCGGGCGCGTCGATTCCAACCTCCGCAAGCTGTCCTGCTCGCGAGCCATGTGCAACGAACCGGTCCACCGGCAACCCGAGTTGCTTGAAGGCGCGCACCGTCAGCCCCATTTCCACGCCCGTTTCGAGCACGGCCGAGCCGAAGCCTCCGGCGACCGAATGATCTTCGACGGTCACGACCGGCCGCCCCGAAGCGAATGCGTCGCGCACCATTTGGCGGTCGATGGGCTTGGCGAAGCGCGCGTTCACGACACGAACCTCGTAACCGCTCACCGACAGCATCTCTGCGGACTCCATCGCCTGGGCGGTCATCACGCCGTAGGCGAGAATCGTCGCCGCGTTCCCGTCGCGAACGAGGCGGGACACGCCCAGCTCGAACGGCGGGCAGTCGTCGAGCGGCTGGGGCACAACATCGCGCGGGTAACGGATCGCACTCGCGCACGACAGATCGAACCCGAGACGCATGGATTCCATCAACTCCGGCTCGTCCATCGGCGCCATGAGCACGACGTTGGGCAGACCGCGGAGAAAA
>JAJDDR010000027.1 GCA_029260255.1 Phycisphaerae bacterium | reverse complement strand
ACCTCGAAGACGACCCCGAAAACGACACCATTCAGTGCCCGTCCTGCGGGTACGACGTCTTTGAGAACGCGGAGCGATGCCCGCATTGTGGTGACTGGATCGTCACTCGCGGTGCCACTGGGCGACTGCACTGGATCTGGATCGTCGGCGCCGCGTTGGCACTGGCCGCAATGATCGCGGTTTCGATACGCTGATGACCATACCCGTCGAAGATACCGGCCTCCGCTGCTTGGAATGCGAATACAATCTCACCGGTGTGCAGTCCGAGCGCTGCCCCGAGTGCGGTTGGCAGATCGATCACGCGATTCTGGGACCCGCCGAAGGAGAATCGCTCACGAGAGCCAACACGCAGCGCTTCGCTCAGGGCATACTCTGCGCGTTCGTCGGGATTGCTCCATTCGTGCTATTTTTCAAGTTCTCGTCGTTGTCAGCAGCCGAGTGGCGTCAGCTATTACGGAAGCCACCAGAGCTCGTGCTCATGTCGACGACGCTCGCCGATTCGATCCTTCTGTTCGTATACGCGCTCTACCTCATACCAAAGGCGAGATCCTGGCCCCGGAGCAAGAACCGGTACGCGACGGTGTGCCGTATGATTGCTATAGCCCAGGTGCTGTCTGCTGGCTTCATTGGATTCCAGTGTTGGCGACAGGGTCCGTTGAGTGCAGTCTTGTCGTTGTTCGCGTTCGCCATCATCTCCATCCCCGGCTGGGTACTCCTCCTGGTCACTGCGACCGCATTCAGTTCGAGGAAGGACAGGGTTCTCCACTTGCGTGCAGAACAATCCCGTCGCCTCGAGGATTGCGCGATCGGCGCCCCCTTTGTCGTACACGCCGCCGGTCACTTCACGCCGCAACACATCAAAGTGTCGTGGGACGACGCCATTCGAGAGACAAACGCCGAAATCGAAGCGTTGATCGACTCCGCGTGGCAAGAGAAGACGCGCGAAGCCGAGCAGAACAAGCAGACACTCTACAACGGCGAAGTCGGCCGTCTCGTGCGATGGTCACTCGACGGCGGGCAGTTGATCCTCCGGATCGGAGTAACCGACTATCGCGATTTCGTCGGCACGAACATCCAGAATGCACACCTCGCCGCACAGTGTTGCGCCAATCCGCTCGGCACGTCCGCCACGGTGATCACCGCCGACGGCTGCCTGCTCTACGGCCGTCGCGGTCAGCGCGTCGCATCCCACGCCGGGTGGCTACACACGTTCGGCGGCATGCTCGAGCCCCCCGACCGCGCGCCCGGTGAAGCGCACGACGTATTCGCCGCGGTCCGCCGCGAGCTACGGGAGGAACTTCGCCTGTCCGACGAGGAGATAACCGACCTGGTCTGCACCGGACTCGTCCGCGACGGTACCAACCTGCAGCCCGAACTCCTCTTCGACGCCTCCGTCGGTCTCACCAAAGACGAAGTCCTCGCCCGGTTCGACGCAGCGACCGACGAAGAACACACCGCCATCGAAGCCTGCCTCGACGAACCCGACGCCATTCTACCGTTCATCAAGCGGTCCGCCCCCGTAGTCCCCGTCGCCCAGGCCGCGATGATGCTCCACGGAATGACGAACTGGGGGCTCGACTGGTTCGAGAACATCTCATATGTTCTCTTCGGCGATCTACCTGAGTTCAAAGCCGAGCGAGACGACGGATGAAACGCAACAACCGCAAGACCGCGCCGAAAGTCGCGGACGGAAAAGTCCAGCGCAAGAATCGTTCGGTGGAGACTCCGAATTACTTCAATACGCCCCAAGACATACCGGTGATCGATCGCCGCAAGCCGGGCCACGGGTATCGCCACCTGCTGACCAAGCGGCAACTGATCAAGTTCATCGGGATCCTCCCCGATTGGGCCGAGTTGTCGAAAGGTCTCGACGCAGTCGTCCTTGCTCCGGGGACTTTCAACTCCGATGGGTGGTACGACCGTGGAGTCGTTGCGATCTGCGCCTGGGAGCGGGAGTTGTGGCGTGAGATCAACCCGGCTTCCTACGCGGACCACCGCGACCTGCTGACGCGTCTCGGCGTACCCTGCGAGAAGACGGGCGGCGCTTGGCTCTGCAAGTTCAACGAAGGCACGGCCCGCGCCTATCAGCTACTCCACGTTTTCCCTCATGAACTGGGGCACCATCACGACCGCATGACCACGAAGTCCAAACGCGACGCCGGTCGCGCCGAAGGCTATGCGGAGCAATATGCCCTCCAATACGAGAAGACCATCTGGAGTCGATACCTCGAAGTCTTCGGACTCGACTAGTGCTTTGTCTCAGCCAGATGGCATTTTTCCGAGCCCCGACCGTAAGGGAGGGGACACGGCGAGACTCGCGCGGGACCGCTCCCTGACGGTCACGGCTCGGTCCAGGAAAACGTCGTCATTCCTGAGACACCACACTGGCGAACGCGCCGGCATCACACTTTCGCGAGATGCCCCCGGTGCGCGGTGTCCACCTTGGCGATGACGGCCCCGTAAACCGCGGTCGCGCCGGCCGCCTTCAACACTCGGGCACACTCGTTCAGCGTCGCGCCGATCGTCGAGACGTCATCCACCAGGCAAAGGCGTGCCCCCGCGACGCGCGCCCCCGGCACAAGATCGAACTTTCCGCGTACGTTGATCCGGCGTTGCGATCGCGGCACCTGCAACTGGTGCGGGCCCCCGGCCACACGCCGCAAGACCGGTGCCGTCGGGATCCCCGTCAACCGTGACGTCGTGCGCGTCAGCACTTTCGGCGCGTAGTACCGCCGGCCGATCGAGTGACTCCAATGCGTCGGAACGCACACGAGCGCGTCGACGGAATCCGACCACGCCGTCGATTCGATGGCGTCCGCCAGACGCTCCCCGAGGAGATGATCCAGTTCGTCCCGCCCCCCGTATTTGAACGCGCGAACCAACGAGGTCAGCATCGCGCGATAGGGTCCGACGCGGACGAGCCGGTCGACGCGAGGACGCCGGGCTCGACACGCTCTGCACGATCCGTTTTGCAGCCCATACGGTCCGATGCTGTGCCCGCAGCGCGGACACGCCGGCTCGGACATCAGCACGTTGAGTCGCCTCTCGCAACCCGCGCAGAAGTGCAACCCGTCCCCGGCGATGCGCTCGTAGCACAGGACGCAGCAGCGCGGGTACAGGATGTCCAACACCGTCCCCCATCCGCGCTGAAAGACGCTGTCGCGAATCATGCTCATCTCACGAGTCACTCGGACTCCCCAAGGGCGAGCGGCGCCGTGTCCCCTCTCTTACGGTCGGGGCTCGGAAGAATGCCATCTGGCTGAGACACCGCACTGGTGCGTCTGAAAGTGTACTCGATCAGAGGGGTGCAAGTCCCCTTCAGGTATGCGTTCTCCGGGCCGTAAGCTGAAAGTAACTGCGTCGCCGCGAGGCGGGGCGGGGAGCAACCGGAGGTGAACCATCGGGATGGGAGACCGGCTATACCGGTCTTCCCTGCCCCTATCATCGGTTGGCGGGCGCGGGGGCGGTTCTCGCAAAAAGTGCGAGCCGTTCACGCGGTGCGTCTTGCGTGCGCGTCTACTGCGCGAGCATGAGCCTTCCGAGCAGGCCGTTGGTTTCGGGAGCGGCGGCGTGTACCGCGATTTCGGTCCCGGAGTAGACGATCGGCTGGATGACGATCATGCGGTCGTCTGGGTTGCCGGTGAGGTTCACCTCGATGATCCGGCCGAAGCGGATGCCGGAAATAGTGTACTCGACGTTGGCGCCGGTTCCGCTGATGCCGTCCCCGGAGCCGGAGTCGCTTCCGGAATCACCGCCGGAATCCGAACCACTGTCCGAGCCGGAGTCGGCTTGCGCGTCGCCTCCTGAGTCGGACCCGCTGTCCCCGGAGCCGGAGTCGCTTCCGGAATCACCGCCGGAATTCGAACCACTGTCCGAGCCGGAGTCGGCTTGCGCGTCGCCTCCCGGGTCGGAGTCGCCGCCACTTCCGGAGTCGGAATCACCGCCACCTGGATCGGAGTCGCTGCCCGAGTCGTCGGATGAGTCGTCGCTGCTGTCGTCGCCGGTCACTGCGGAGTAGAGGAAGAAACCGACGATCTCGCCGACGCGCGATTGCAGCGCGTCCTCCAGGGATGACTTCATCCCCGGTGTGCCGCTGATCTGGTAGGCGTTCTCGGTGCCATCGCCGTTGACGAACGTGAGTCGGCGATTGCCGGTCTCATTGACGATGTCCTCGACCTCGAGTCCGGAGCGAATGGCGTTTTCGAGCGCGGATGCTCCGACGCCCGATCCGCCGACGTTGAGCAGCCCGAAGTTGCCGGCACCGGTGTTGTCGTGGTCACTGTCGTCGGAACCGCCGGGAGCGCTCCCCGAATCTGAGTCGCCGCCCGAGTCGCTGCCCGAATCCGAACCTGAATCGTCACCGGCGTCGGTGCCGGAATCGGAGCCCGAGTCGATTCCGAAGTCGTCGCCTGAATCCGTGCCGCCTTCCGAATCAGAACCGGAATCGGCACCGGAGTCGTCGCTCGAATCGGATTGGGACTTGTTCTGTTTGTTCGGGAACAGCCGGATCTCGCGTATCCCGTCGCCGAACGAGGACACCAAGTCGGTGACGGGGTCATACCCGTAGTCGTCGTCGCCGCCGTTCCACTGTTTGAAGAACTCATCTTCGCTGATGACGAACGGGATAAGCGGCGTCGTCTCGCCTTGCGGATCGTACGCCGCGAAACGATCGTCGAAGGCCGCTATGGCAGACGCCGAGATGTTGGCTTTGTTTCGCCCCAGGAACCGGGCGAACCAGAGATCGAGCGGACCGTTGGGGCTTCCCTCGGTGCGGCGGATCACGACTGAGACCCCATTGTAGTCCTTCGGAGCGCGGTCGGTTGATATCGGGCTCGCGGGTGTCTCGAAATCGAAGTATCCGATCGAGACGTCCTCGATGGAAGCAACCAGCGGCGTGCCGAGGTTGTAGTTGAGACCGGCCGTGAACAGCGCGCGTCCGGACACCTCCTCGTTGAGGGTGTGGACGGAGTCCTCGAAGTTCGTTCCGGACGCGATGGCAAGGCTGCGCTCCTCGAGGAAAAAGGTGCCGCCGGCCATCGCGGCGGAATCGGCCGCCGATTGCAGTTCCGCCCGGGTTACGCTGATCGCGCCATAGTCGATAGCCAGTGCGGCGAATCCCATCAGCACGACCAGCAGCACGATGACCTGTACCGCTACAACGGCCGTCAGCCGAACCGAGGATCGCATTTGTGAACGGCGCCCGGCTTGCGGGGCGTTGAAGGTAGTCGTCACCATGTCGTGTGTCTCCGCGCGGGGCCTGGGTGGCCTTGTTCTCGTGTATGCACTGGGACGCGCGGCGGCCCGCGTCGCATCGTGCCGCGCATCCCCCTGTCCCATCTCGGCAAGATCAGGGCGGTCGATTCGTTACGGCTGGCGCCGGACGCAGAATGATGCGTCGGATCGGCTACGGCGACACGAATATCGTAAGTGTTTGTTTTCCAGTGGTTTAACCCGCGTCCGACGGGTCGAAGCGACGTTTCCGGACGACCTCGCCAACCGCGTGGCAGCACTGCCGTGCGTGGTGGTGAGCGGTAGTTTCGTCAAGATTCTCGGACGCTGCCGTCGATACCCACACAAAGCCAGGATCTGGCGTGTGAGTCCGAGTAAGGAGTTCGTACCATGGAGGTCCAGTCAATCGCCGAGCGACGGAAGGTCGCCGTTGGGCGTCGGCGCCAGCCGGTCGGTTTGCGTACGGTGGAGTTTCCGGCGTTTGGTGACGGGTGCCACGGTCCGGAGATCGGTCCCTATCCCGACGAGTTGAGGTTGGAGTCCACCTGCGACGAGGGTCAGATCGCCGACTGGTTTGATGACAACTGGTGGCTCGAGACGCTGCGGCGCTGGAAGGACTGCGTGCTGACGATTCACCTGCTTCCGACTCCGGACGCGTTGTTGCACCCGATCGTAACGCACGAGTTGGAGATGGTCCGGCGGCTGCAGAGCCCGTGGCGGCTCATCGGTCACGCGTACCTATCCGATATCGCGCATCCGCTCATAGTGCCGAGGGTCGCGGTGAGCCATTACGACGAAGTTCGCATCATCGATCGTGATCGACCGGTCACCGACGCGTTCGCACCTCGACCGGCGAAGCTGACGCTGGCGGAGTTGATGGCGCAGGTCCACGAGATCCAGTCGACGGAGAAGCTGAGCAGTCCCCTGCTCACGCAGGCCCCGGTCCCGCGCGCTTGCACGTTGCCTGCCACGGCGAATGCCTGACGGCGTGCGGTCCGTCGTCGCCGTTCGCTCAGCGATCAATGGTGTAGAGAAACCACCGTGCCTTGGGCGAGCCGCTCTTGGTTGGTTGCCGAATGAAGTAGACCGTCCAGACCGAGTCGTCCGACATGGTCAGCTCGTAGTAATGCCGACGGAGGTAGAGTTCTCCGCCGGCATGCCCGCGCTCTCGTTCCGAGAACTTCCAAGCCTTACGCCGGCTCTTGACCTGAAAACCGTCGCCGCGCCAGACGAAACCGGACGGCAGACCCGGC
This sequence comes from Phycisphaerae bacterium, assembly GCA_029260255.1. Lineage (GTDB taxonomy): Bacteria > Planctomycetota > Phycisphaerae > UBA1845 > UBA1845 > OFTM285. The sequence continues at coordinate 4,560 of JAJDDR010000027.1, read as the reverse complement.
TCACCGCGAGACATGGCCGCGACGTCGAAGCCGCCCTTGTCGGGTTTGATGGGGTCGCCCACGAATTCCGTCATGACGCGTCCGTTGCGGCGCGTGCGCCGCGGGTCCGGCGTTGATGCTCATACCGAGTTCCCATCATACTCGACGAGTTCCACCTCGATGCGGTCCGGATCGAGAAAGTAGAGTCGTTTTCCGGGCTCGTAGTCGGCTTCGGCGGTGGGCGTCACGCCGAGAGAGTCCAACCGGTCCTTCATGGCGTGCAGGTCGTCGACCACGAACCCGAAGTGGTTCATCCCGGCTTCGGCGTAGCTCTTTTCGGCGCGGGGTTGGCGTGCGGACTGGAAGAGGGCGATGTAGGACCGGTCGTCGCCGACGTGGGCGGCGGGCTCGCCGGCACTCGTTTTGCCTTCCCATCGCAGGTCAAAGCCGAAGAGTCGGCGGTAGAAGTCGGTCGATTTCGCCAGGTCGGTCACGGTCAGGTTGACGTGTTCCAGAAACATAAGCATTTCCTTTTGTAAAAGCTGTTACTTATCAATATAATCGACGTCCCGAATAAGTCAAGCATTCTCTTTGCAAAATCGGAGCGGCGGCTCTATCATGCGGGCATGGCGTCGGAAACGGTCAGCAGTGCCAAGCAACGCCTTCTGCACCGGCTCAAGCGCACCGGACCGACGACGGCGGGTGTGCTGGCCGATCAGTTGGGAATGACCGACGTCGCGGTCCGCCAGCATCTCACCGTGCTGGAGGACGACGGTCGCGTACGGCAGGACAAGCGGCCGGCGGCGGGGCGCGGACGCCCTTCGATGGTCTGGTCCTTGACCGATGACGCCGAGGGACTTTTCCCGGATCGGCACGGCGAGTTGACGGCGGGGCTCATCGATGCGATGCGGCGGGCGTTCGGCGAGCGGGGACTCGAGCGCGTCGTCCTGCTGCGCGCGGAGGAACAAGTCGCCCAGTATTCCGAGAGCCTGCCGGGTCCGAGTGCGTCGCTCAAGCGTCGCGTGGAGTCGCTCGCTCTACTGCGCACGGCCGAGGGATACATGGCCGAGGTGGTCCGGGAGAAGCGCGGCTGTTATTTGCTGGTCGAGCATCACTGCCCCATCTGCCACGCGGCGCGGACGTGTGCGGGACTGTGCGCGGCCGAGTTGGAGGTGTTTCGCCGCTCGCTCGGGTCCGATGTTTCGGTCGAGCGCACGGCGCACGTGCTGGCCGGGGACGCTCGCTGCGCGTATCGGATTCAACGGATGCCCGATTGATCGTGATTCTCGACCACGTGGGGGGAAGGAATCGCTGCTTGGCAAAGCGGGGAATCTCCTGCGGTTGACATCGGGTTCTGATCGCCGATTTCGACGGCGGGCGCGGTCGGGACCTGCTTGACAGCGGGCCTGCGACGTTCTATACTGCGGTACTCGGAGCACATTGTTCTTGTATTGACAAGGACTTACATCGTTTTTGGGGTTGGGAAAACCGTGGCCAAACGCAAGGCAGCGGATAGCCGCAACAAGAAGGCGACAGCCAAGAAGGGCGTTGCCAAAGAGAAGGCGGAGTCGAAGCGCGGCACCGCGTCCAGCGCGGGCAAGAAGAAGGCCGCTCGCTCGGTGAAGGCCAAGCCGACGAAGTCCGCCGCGACGAAAGCGTCCCGCAAGAAAGCCTCACCCAAACCCAAGACGGCGACGGCGAAACGCGGCGGTAAGAAGGTCGCCAAGGTCGCCCGGACGGCCGCCGTCAAGAAGAAGCCGGCGATCAAGGTGAACCCGGTCGCCAAGAAAGCGACCAAGCTGAAGAAGACCGCTGCGAAGAGCCCGGAGCCGGCGCCCACGAATAACCGCATCTCGCTGCAGTGGGGTTCGACGACGATCGAACTCGTCGAAGACACGAAGAAGACCCCCAAGACCAAACTCACCAAGAGGGAACTTCGCGAGTTCGAGCGGATGCTGATCGACAAGCGGCGCGAGTTGGTTGGCGACATGGAGAACCTCCGTAACGATTCGCTGAACAGCAACAGCACCGGTGGTGCCAGCTCGAGCGTTCCGCTGCACATGGCGGACGTCGGAAGCGACAACTGGGAGCAGGAGTTCACCCTCGGTCTCATCGAGAACGAGCGCTCTCTGGTTCGCGAGATCGATGAGGCGCTGGCACGTGTCGAGAGCAGAACTTACGGCGTTTGCCTGGCCACGCACATGCCGATCGACAAGGCCCGACTGCGTGCCAAGCCGTGGGCCAAGTACTGCATCGAATACGCCCGATTGCGGGAGTTGGGTCGAGTTCCCTGACCCCGGCTAGAAACATGACAAGCGACAACCCGCCGCCGGAAGGTACCGGCTCGCCGACTGACATGTCACGATCCGCGATCCGGGATCCCTGGTCGCATCTGCGTCTCTGGACCGTTGCGGCGGCGTTTCTATCGCTCGACCTGTGGTCCAAGGCGTGGGCGTTCGCCACGCTCGGCGCGACCGACGTGAGGTACCCGCTGCCCGGGATTCTGAGTTTTCGGCGATCGGTCAACCCGGGCGCGCTGTTCGGCATGGGCAAGGGCCTCGTGCCGCTGTTCATCGTGGCGTCGTTCATCGCGTTGGGGTTCGTGCTGTTCCTTTTTGCCGCGAGTTCGCCCAAGAGGCGTTCGCTGCACCTCGCGCTGTCGTGCGTGATCGCCGGTTCGCTCGGCAACCTGTACGACCGCAGTTTCATCCGCGCTGACAAGGTCGTGTTCCCCGACGGCACCGAACTCATCGGCAAGGTGCTGGAGCACGACGCTTCGCCGGATCACCTGCGGATCGGTGCGGCGATCGATGGGGACAAGCCGAGGTTCTTTCGGAGCGAGGGCGCCAGCATTTCCCAGGTCGGCATCGTCCGCGATTTTCTCAAAATCGAACCCAAGATCGCCGGCCGCGACGTCTGGCCTTGGGTGTTCAACGTGGCGGACTCGCTGTTGGTGGCCGGTGTCACGATTCTCATGCTGAACTTCTGGTTCGAGCGGCGGGCCGTCAACCGCGCCGAACATGTGGATTCCCTGGACGCGCCTCCGGTGTGAACCGCGGATCATTCGACGATTGCGACCGAGTTCTCATGCAACGCGCCCTCCGTCTGGCCGCGAGAGGGCGTGGCCGCGTAGAGCCCAACCCGATGGTCGGTTGTGTCATGGCCAAGGGCGAGCGCATCATCGGCGAGGGATACCACAGGCGATTCGGCGGGCCGCATGCGGAAGTCGACGCCCTGCGCTCGGCTGCGGGGTCGGTCACAGGCGCGACCGCTTACGTAACGCTGGAGCCGTGTTCGCACCAGGGCAAGACGCCGCCGTGTGCCGACGCGCTGATCGAAGCCGGCGTGGGGCGTGTGGTGTCCGCGATGCGCGACCCCGGTCCTGAGGTGTCGGGACGCGGCGTTCGCAGGCTCCGTCGGGCGGGCGTACGGGTCGACGTCGGGTGTTTGAAGGCTGAGTCACGCACGCTGAATCGTCCGTACCTCACGCTGGTGGGGCTTCGTCGTCCGCACATCACCCTCAAGTGGGCGCAGAGCATCGACGGTCAGACAACGACGCCCGCCGGACAACCCAATGCGATTTCGGGCGACGCCGCCTACCGGTACGTCCACCGGCTTCGCGCCCGGATGGACGGGATCATCATCGGCGTCGGGACTGCGCTGGCGGACGATCCGCGGTTGAACGCGCGCGGTGTCCGCCTGCAGCGGGTGGCCACGCGCATCGTCTTCGACTCGTGTTTGCGCTTGCCGCTGACAAGCCGACTGGTGCGGACTGCGGACACCGTGCCGACACTCGTGCTGACGACGCGCGCGGGTGTGAGAGAGCGCCCCGAACATCTGCAACGTCTTCGCGACGCGGGGGTTGAGGTCGTGGCCTGTCGCGCCCGCTCGGGCCGCGTTGACCTCGCCGACGGCGTCGGGCGGCTCGGCGTGCGGAACATGACCAATGTCCTCGTTGAGTCCGGAGCCCGCCTGCAATCGGCGTTTCTTGAACGCGGTCTTGCTGACGACGCCTTGGTGTTCGTCGCACCGCGCGTGATCGGCGATTCTTCATCGAGTGTCGCTTGGCCTGCCGGGGTCGCGCGGGCGGTGTCGATCACCACGCGACGTGCGGGCTCTGACACTCTGCACCAGATCGAGTTTGCTCCATGACCGGCGGAACGCGTTCGCAACTCGGTGACGGATCCCGGGCGCGGTGAAGCAGGCCACGTGAGGCGATGTGGCATCGATCGCGCGGCGACGTATACTACAAGCCAGCGGCGCCGGTAGCTCAGTTGGATAGAGCATCGGATTTCTAATCCGAAAAAGCCCGCAGTGGTAGTGGCCTGATATGCGTTCATTTGCATTCAGGCCACTTTCACTTGTATTGACCGCGCGTTCATTTGCGTTGACTGGGCTCCGCGCCTGCAACATTGATTTCCTCGTAAAAACCCCTGGCGGTTTGGGGCAGGGTGGCGCGCCGCGTGCTGGTGTTTTTGGGTTGACGGAACGAGATCATTCCGGTTTGGCAAGGACGGTCACCCATGTTTCGACGCACGGATTCACAAGCCACCTTCGATTCGCTCAACGTGCTCCGCTCGC
>JAJDDR010000260.1 GCA_029260255.1 Phycisphaerae bacterium | reverse complement strand
AACCGCGCCGCAGCGGAAAACGCGACACTAACTCTCCTCCTGCTGCGTGTCGCCGCGGGCGAAGATGCTCGCCACGTAGTTGAGGACATCGGTCGCGCTGGTCTCGTTGTAGCCGAAGTACTTGATCAGTCGCTGCTTGACCACGTCGATCTTAGCTTGCGTTTCGTCGTCGACGACGCCGGACACCACGTTCTTGAGTTTGATCGTGTCGCGCTGGTCCTCGAAGAGTTTCAGCTCGAGCGCCTTGTGGAGCCGTTCGTTGGTGTGGTATTCGAACTTCTTGCCGTCCAGCGAAAGGGCGCCGATGTAGTTCATGACCTCCTGGCGGAAGTCATCCTTACGCGAGTCGGAGATGTCGATTTTCTCTTCGATCGATCGCATCAGGCGCTCGTCCGGCTCCTCGTCCTTCCCGGTGTATTTGTTGCGCACTTTCTCGTGCTGGGTGTAGGCCCGGACGTTCTCGATGTAGTTGGAACACAAGCGCTTGATGGCATCCTCGTCGGCACTGATGGCCCGCTGGACCTCCGACTTGAGCATGTCCTCGTACTCCTCACGAACCAGCCCGAGCAACTCCCTGTATCGCTTCTTGGTTTCCTCGTCGTTGATCAGGCTGTGGTGGCTCAGTCCGCTCTCCAATTCGTTCATCACCATGAACGGATTGATGCACTTCTCCTGGAGCGCCTGATCCGAAACCAGCGCGTTGGAGAGCTTGTCCTGGATGTACCGCGGACTGATGCCCTGCATGCCCTCCCGCGGCGCCTCCGCCTGCAACTCGCGTATCGAATCCTCGGTGAAGTTCGGCACGGTGCGACCGGTGTACAGCTTCAGTTTCTGCGTCAGCGTCAACCCGGCCTTCTTGGGTGGTTCCAGCCGCGTCAGCACGGCCCACATGGCGGCCGTCTCGATGGTGTGCGGGGCGATGTGTATTCCGCGGATACGGTCGTTATTGAAGTCCTTCTCGTAGATCTTGATCTCGTTGTCCAGGCGGATGCTGTACGGTACGTCGATCTTGATCGTTCGGTCGCGGAACGCCTCCATGAGATCGTTCGACTGGAGTTTCTTGTATTCGGGTTCGTTGGTGTGCCCGATGATGGCCTCGTCGATGTCCGTCTGGGCGAACTTCTTGGGCTTGATGGAGTGTTCCTGAGACGCTCCGAGCAGGTCGTACAGGAACGCGACGTCGAGTTTGAGCACCTCGATGAACTCGATCAACCCGCGGTTCGCGATGTTCAGTTCACCGTCGAAGTTGAACGCTCGCGGGTCGCTGTCCGAGCCGTATTCGGCGATCTTGCGGTAGTTGATGTCGCCCGTGAGCTCCGTGGAATCCTGGTTCTTTTCGTCCTTGGGCTGGAACGTGCCGATTCCGCAGCGGTCTTTTTCACTGAGGATGAAGCGGCGCACCACGACGTGATCCATGACCTTGCGCCAGTTGCCGTTGTATTGCAGCAGTAGATCGTCGTACATCTTGCGGCAGAAGGGGTCCAAATCCCCCTCGACGCGAATCGTGTGCAGCTCATCGGTGTTCTTGTTGATCAGGGCGAGCACTTCCTTGCGCGCCCCCGCGGGGATCAGTCGGAGCGGATCCTCGTGCATGGGGCACGGGTGAATCTCCATCTCACCGTTCGCTCCCGGGACGCTCCAGGAGAACGTATAGAGCGCGCCGTCATCGAGTCTCGAATAGTGCTCCAGACCCTTCTTGAGCAGCCGCACGATCGTGCTCTTGCTGGAACCCACAGGACCGTGGAGCAGAAGAATACGGGATTCCGGACCGTATCCGTGTGCCGCCGAGCGGAAGAAGTCCACCAACTCCATCAACGCGGTGTCGAGACCGAAGATGGCGTCCTTGCCCTCGTCGATCGGGTCGGAGAAGAAGTGGTAACGCACGTAATCTTGGCGCATGCGCGTATACCGTTCCGTTCCGAAGTGTACGATCGTATCGTACAGGCGCTGAAACGCGTTGCGCGCGAGTTGAGGCCGCTCGATCACCATATCGAGGTAGTCGTTGAACGTCCCCTGCCAGTGCTGTTCCCGGAATTGCTTGGGGTCGAGCTTGTTGTCGATGATCGAAAGAATGTCTTCAGCTTTCTTGGTGGCCATGGGCGCCTACCTCCCTTGATCAGTTCGCGTTCATCGCGGTGCGCAGCATCAACGAATTCGCGCGCCGTCCGCTCGCGCATCGGACCCCCTCCCCCGCCTGCCCCGCGAAGCGAGTACTCTCCGCTTATCGGTTGAACGGAGGGGGCCGCTTGGTTCGCTCTTCGTTCCGATTACCTACAAAATCCTAAGACGCGCAAAATGGCAAGTCAACGGGGAATGCTCTTATGGGACCGGCTGCCGCGTTTCCCGTCATTCTGAGCGGAGCGAAGAATCTGGCTGGTAAGTGTTCGCGGCAAGATTCCTCGGCTGCGCTCGGAATGACAACCGGGTCGTGCGTGCGTCAGGCGTTGTTTTCGCGAACAACGGGGCGGTACAGCGTGTCACGTTCGACCGGTTCGCGGCCTGCTTCGCGGATGAGCCGCGTGAGGTCGTCCGCGGTGAGCTCCTGGTGCGTGTCGTCACCCCCGCGGTCACCCTTCGTTATGTCGTAGTACACAACCGTGCCGTCGATGTCGTCGACGCCCCAGTTCAGACTCACCTGGGCGAGCTTGGCGCTTTGCATGATCCAGAAGGCCTTTACGTGGGGGAAGTTATCGAGCATGAGGCGGCTGACGGCCAGCGTCTTGAGATCCTCCAAGCCGCTCGGTCCCGGCAGGTGGTCGAGATCGCTTCCCGCGGGCATGAACGACAGCGGGATGATGCAGTTGAACTGCGCCTTGCGCGAGGCCGCTGATTCGTCCTGATGATCCCGAAGCTTGATGAGATGCCGAACGCGCTCGGCGCGCGTCTCCACGTGCCCGTAGAGCATGGTCGCGTTGGTGAAGATACCCAACTCGTGGGCCGTTCGGTGGACCTCGAACCACTCAGCCTCGCCGACTTTGTTCTTGAAGGCCTCGTCATGCACCCGATCGTCGAAGATCTCCGCGCCGCCCCCGGGCAGCGAGCCGAGGCCCGCGTCGCGCAGCTCGGTGAGGACCTCCGCGATGCTCTTGCGCGGTTTGCTGATCCGCGTAAAATGGATGATCTCGATGGCGGTGAACGCCTTGATGTGCATGTCCGGGCAGACCTCGCGAATCGACCCGCACATGTCCGTGTAGTACGAGAAAGGGAGCGACGGATGCAAGCCGCCGACGATGTGGACCTCCGTGGCGCCGCGGTCGCGGGCCTCGACCGCCCGGGCGGTGATCTCATCGATGGGGAGTTCGTAGCCGTTGCCGCCGCCGGACTTCTCGTAGGGCCGATAAAACGCGCAGAACTTGCACCGCAGGACGCAGTAATTGGTGTAATTGATGTGCCGGTTCACGTTGTAGTACGCGGTGCGGCCGTGGCGTCGCTCGCGGACGCTGTTGGCGAGTTCTCCGAGCGTGTGGATGTCGGCGGATTCGTACAGACGAAGACCATCTGACTCGGTCAATCGCTCCTGGGATGCGATTTTCGCCGTGATATCGGACAATCCCCCTCGTTTTTCCGCGCCGCTCAATTGAGTACTCCCGATTCCTGCCCGCCGAAGTATACGACGCTGCGCCCGGCGACGCTATCGGATGTTGTCCGTGAAAACGTCTACCAACCCTTGCGTTTCGTGGCCGAGGCGATAGACTGTTGGTGAGAGAGATTTAGGGGTAGGCGTCACCGTCGCCGGTTCTTTGCGGCGGGACGGAGAGGAGAGAGAGATGGTTTCTACATTACCGCGGCGTGCGTGCGCGTTGTTAGCAGTGCTTTCAGTTTGCGCCATTCCGCTGCGCGCCGAGCCGATTCAGTATGTCGACCAGACGCGAACGCTGTCGGCAGCGATTGACATTCACCAAGGAGGCCCTCACCTGCAGGGCTCGGGATCCGACGCCGCGGTTGGGTTTGAGTTGTTCGACAGTGCCGTCGGCGTGAGCGGATTCCTCCCGCTCGTATCCGGGAACGCGGACGCGACGCAGGTTTCAGAGTTGGGGCTGGATTACATCACGGCATTCGGGTCGGCAAACGCGGTTGTCAGCGCTGATCTCGAAGGTAGTGGGCAGGCTGACGGATCGTCGATTCTCAGCGTGTCCTTCGCGCTCGCGGAATCCAGCGGGTTCAGCCTTGACGGTTTGATCAGTTTTCTTGCGGTCGACCCCGGGCTCGCCGAGATTGGCGTTGACGTGGTCTTGAGCGAGGCGGCAGCCGGCGTCGTCGTGGCCGAATCGCTCAGCGCGACCGGCGAGTCGGTGTTCTCTTACGCCGGGACGCTCGAACCCGGTGAGTACATGCTGGAGGCATCGGTCATCGCCGGCGCGATCGGCGACGGCGCGCACGTCGCACGAGGGTCGTTCGACTTCGAACTCGTGATTCCCGAACCGGCAACCGCCGCGTTCATGCTGATCGGCGCGTTTCTGCTGACCGCTCCGCGCCGGCGCTGACCGCCTCCCCCGCACAAAGGCGCAAATCAGAGCCCCAAGCACAAGCGCGGGGTCGAACGCAGTGCGTCCCGCCCAACACGCGTAAGCAGTTTCCTTCCGCTCCTCCAGCCCCCGGTTCCGCGTCGCCGGTAGCTCTCCCTCCCCACACACGGTATGGTGCCCTGGTGGCGGGCTCGCATGGGCGTTCGGAGCGGCTGACACCATTCACACTTGCGGTGAGCGGAGAGCATGGACATGGAACATACAGCGGAGACATCGCGCCGGCAGTTCATCAAGACCTGCGGCTGCGGAGCCGCGGCGTTGTACGTGGGCGGCTGCGCGACGACCGGGTCGGAATCGACCGGCATCGCGCACGCATCGGCAGCCGGTCCAATCCCGAAGGACAACTGGGCGGCGCTCGCGCAATCGGCTTTGGCGCGGGTGCAAAAGGGCGGCTGCGAGTACGGCGACATCCGTCTGATTGAGACGCGGACCCAAAGCGTGCGGGCGTTGGACCGGCGTATCAGCGGGGTGTCGGACCGGGTCAGCGCCGGGTACGGGATCCGCGCGCTGTACAAAGGGGCGTGGGGATTCGCCGCCGGGTCGGAGTTCACGCCCGACGCCATTCGCGCCGTCGCGGGCGACGCCGTCGAGATCGCGCGTGCCAGCGCGACCCTGATGAAAACGCCGGTGCTGCTCGCCCGAGAACCACGGCATCGCCGGCAAGTCACGACGCCGTTCGAGATTGACCCGTTCTCCGTGCCGCTGGCGGACAAGTGCGACCTGCTGCTGGCGACCTGCGAAAACCTACACCATCGCGATGGCATCGCCCGCAGCCGCGGCAACCTGTGGGCTCAGCGCGACGTCAAACACTTCGCCTCGACCGAGGGCAGCGTGATCGATTTCGACCTCCTGGCCACCGGCGGCGGATTCGGCGCAACCGCCGTCGCGGACGGTGATTTCCAGTCGCGGAGCTTCACGCTGCCGTACCTTCGCTGCGGGTACGAGCAGGTCAATTGGGCGGATTTCACGAACCAAGCCGAACGCATTGCGGAGCAGGCGGTCGAAAAGGTCCACGCCAAGAAACCGCCGCCCGGCAAGTACGATCTGGTGCTCGACCCCGCTCACCTCGCGCTGACGATTCACGAATCCTGCGGCCACCCGACGGAGTTGGACCGCGTACTGGGTTACGAAGCGAATTATGCCGGGACGAGCTTCTTGACGCCCGAGAAGCTCGGGAAGTTTCGATACGGCTCGGAGCACGTCACCCTGATGGCGGACAACACCCAGCCGCGCGGGTTGGCCAGCACCGGTTTCGACGACGACGGCGTCGCGTGCCAGCGGTGGCCGATCGTGGATCGCGGGATACTCGTGGGATACTCGACGAACCGCGAGGTAGCGAACCAAATCGACGAGCGACGATCGCGCGGATCGAACCGGGCCGACAGTTGGTCCTCGGTGCCCATCGTGCGGATCAGCAACATCGGACTGGAGCCCGGCAAGGCGACGCTGGACAGCCTCATCGAGGGCGTCGAGAACGGCATCCTGATCGGCGGGATGGGCAGCTTCAGCATTGATCAGAAACGCTACAACTTCCAGTTCGGCGGCGACTGTTTCTGGGAGATCAAGAACGGCAAGCGGGGGGCGATGCTCAAGGACGTGATCTACCAGGGCATCACACCGGAGTTCTGGGCGAGCTGCGACGGCGTAGCCGATCTTGCCCACCGTCGGCAGTACGGGTTCATCAACTGCGGCAAAGGCCAACCGGGGCAATCCGGGTGGATGACGCACGCCGCGTCACACGCGCGTTTCCGTGGCGTGAATGTGATCGACCCGAGGGCATAGGGCGCACGGCAACGCGTGTGGCCCACGTTCGTAACCTGTGGGGTCACACTGCCGGCTTGATACCACTCTGCCAGTTCATTGGAGATTCACGGTGAGTACAACTCTTGCATCGAAAGAGACGTTCGAGCGCATTGCCGCTCTTATTCTGAGCCGGTCGACGGCTGACGACACGTTGGTTGGGCTTTCCGATTCGCACAGCGCAACGCTCCGCTTCGCCAACAATCAGGTCGTTCAAAATGTCGCAGCGCGAACGCCATCCCTTTCGGTCCGCGTGGCGATCGGGAAGAGGGTGGGCCGCGCCACCACGAACCAGTTAGGTCGCGCGAGCATCCTGTCGACGCTCCGGCGAGCCGAGGAGATCGCCGGCTTGGCGCCCGATGATCCCGAGTTCTTGCCATCGCTGCCGCCGCAGGAGTACGACTCCGCGATGCGGTTCGTAGACGCCACGGCCAACGCCAGGCCGGGACACATCGCCCAACGGGTCAGGCCCGTTGTCCGGGCGTGCGACGAGCGCGGGCTGAGCGGCGCCGGCATCATGACCAACCAGTCGACCGTGACCGGACTGGCCGCCTCGTCGGACCTCTTCGCCTTCGATCGCTCGACCTCGGCCACCTTCAGCCTGACGGCGACCGCTCCCGACAGTACGGGGTGGGTGATGACCCGCCACCGCGACATCAATGGGCTACGTCAGGGCGAACGAACGGACTCAGCGGTCGACAAGGCGTTGCGCTCGAAAAACCCCCGGAGGATCGAACCCGGTCACTACACCGTGATCCTCGAACCGTCGGCGACCGCGGGGCTGCTGGGTCCTCTCCTATGGAGCTTGGGGGCCAAGAGCTACCACAAGGGAAACAGCGCGCTCGCCGGAAAACTGGGCTCGGCGATCAGCGATGTGCGCCTGACGCTGAAAAGCGACCCGTCGAACCCGAGGCTGTTGGGCTCGCGTTTCAACGGAGACGGGATGCCGCAGCGCCCGCAGACGTGGGTCGAGAACGGCGTGCTCAAAACACTACACTACGACCGGTTCACCGCGCTGGAGCACGGGGTTGAGGCGAACCCCGGTCCCGATGCGGTCACCATGTCGATCGGCGGTCCGACGGCGCGTGGCGTTCAGGAACTCATCGAACAGACCGAGCGCGGGATTCTGATCACCAACTTCTGGTACATCCGGTACGTCAACGCCAGCGATCTCACCATCACCGGAATGACGCGCGATGGCACTTTCCTGATCGAGGACGGCAAGGTCGTGTGCGGATTGCGCAACTTCCGTTTCCACGACAGCCCGCTGCGCGCGTTTCAACAGGTGGACGCCGCGACCCAGCCGATGGAATCGGTGACCCTCGAACGCGGCAAGATGCTCCTGCCGGCCGTCAAGCTGCCGGAGTTCAACCTGTCGAGCGTGACGGAATTCTGATCGACGGACTCAACTGCACGTGCGATGCCTTTGCTGGTTGATCGCGGCGCCGATTCCGGCGGACTCTCTTTCGGCGCGGCGACAACTTCACACCCTGACGCGCGGCGAACTTGTCGGTTCCGATTGCTTGACGTATAGTGGGTCGGTCGCGGCGCGCGTCTCGCAGCGCCGGTGGGAATCCCGAACCGGTTTCATTGAAACGAGGAACGTCGGATGGACGGGCGATTGGCCGAGCGCGTTGAATCACTGGAGCAGTCGGACATCCGCCGGTTCTCGGCCTGGTGTGCGGAAATCGGAGGCGTGAATCTGTCGCAGGGCGTCTGCGACCAGCCGGCGCCCGACGCCGTCAAGGCGGCGGCCAAGAAGGCGATCGACGACGACCATGCGGTGTACACGCACATGCGCGGCATTGCCCCCTTGCGCGAAGCCATCGCCGCGAAAATGGACCGATTCAACGGAATCAAAGCCGATCCGGAAACCGAGATTGCCGTCGGTGTCGGGACCGCTGCGATGTTCTCATGCGCGGTGCTGTCTCTGATGAACCCCGGTGACGAGGCCATCGTCTTCTCGCCATACTACAGTTACCACGTCAACTTGCTGCGACTGCTCGGCAACAAGGTACGATTCGTCGACACGCACCCGCCCGACTGGCGATACGCATCCGAGCAACTCGCGGCTGCGTTCAACGAGCGAACGCGAATCATCCTGGTCAACACCCCGGCCAATCCGAGTGGCAAGGTTTTCAGCGAGGCGGAGTTGGCGGAAATCGCTCGCTTGGCCCGGGAGCATGATGTCTGGATCATCACCGATGAAATCTACGAGTACATCACCTACGGGCAGCCTCACGTCAGCGTGGGGAGTCTGCCCGAGGCGGCCGATCGCACGGTGACCATCAGCGGCGCGTCGAAGACCTACGCCGTCACCGGCTGGCGCGTCGGGTACGCCGTCGCTCCGGCGCGGGTGTGCGACAAGATCGGGGTGGTCAGCGATCATCTGACCATCTGTTCGCCGGCGCCGTTGCAGCACGGGATCGTGGCCGGCATGGCACTGCCCGACAGTTACTACGCCGACATGTGCGCCGACTATCTGGTCAAGCGAGACATGTTGGCCGAGACGCTTCGGGAGGTCGGTTTCGATCCGTACGTTCCGGAGGGCAGCTACTACATGCTGGCCGGTTTCGAGCCCGGTCGGTATGAAAACGCTACGCACGCAACCGAGTCCATCCTCGAAGGCGTCGGCGTGGCGACCGTGCCCGGATCGGCCTTCTACCGCGACCCGGCCGACGGCGAGCACCAACTCCGCTTCTGCTACGCCAAGCAAATGGCCGATCTGAAGGAAGGCTGCACGCGACTGCGACGCCTGTCGGCTAAGGTGTAGCGTCCGCTCCGCGCGGCGGACGGCGAACTGCTTCATTGTCATTCCGAGCGGGGCGAGGAATCTAGCGGGAAGGGCATCCGGCTGGGTTTCTCGCTCCGCTCGCAATGACAAGAGCGGCTCGCGGGCGTGCTTCCCGTTTCGGGTGGCACGGTCTGGCGTAACGAGGTCGTGATTCTCCGCAGTTCTCACGATCTACCGACTGCGTCGGTCGACCGTGCCACACCGCACCACGAATTGCCGCCCTTTTGGGACTGCGCTCAATTGAGCGGGTTCTTCCGTTAATTCATTGAACGACACTGCGGGCGTCGTGTATCGTATACGGTGTGGCTGTCGGGATCTTATCGGTCTGCTCGCGAGGTTGGCTGACGGCGGGAAGGAGAGGAAATGACGCGAATCCTGGTCATATCGAGTTTCTTGGTGTCGATGGCGTCGGCGGAGGGGCTGCCGAACTTCGACATCCTGCGGCATGAGGTGCATGGCGACGGGTGGATACAACTCTTCGATGGGAGTCCGGTGGAGACGGACAGCGTCTCCGGGAGCGACCCGGAGGACCCCAGCTTCGGTTTCAGCGCGTCTGACCGAACAGGAATCGGCTCTGGAAATTCATCGATCGGGATAAGCGGTCGTTCTCAGGTCAGCAACATCGGCGGTGACCTGGACCGGCTAACGATACTGACCAGGCTGATCGCTGACTACCTCGGCGACGGTCCCAACCGGCCGGGCGGGTCCGCGGCGGGCGAGTTGTCATCCATCATCGAATTCGCCATTCCCGTCGAACGTATGCAGTGGGGGTTCATCTTAGACCTGGACGAAACCCCCGGCTTCACTCAGTCGTCGATGGTCACCGTCGAGAACGTCACCGCGGGGAAAACGCTCGTGTCCACGACCGAGCAGTTAGTATTCCTCACTGAGCTTGCGGGGAACATAGGTGACGTCATCCGTGTCACAGGCTTGTACTCGGTCGAGGGGACGGCCGAGGCGGGAGTATCGGGTTTGTGGTTTTCTGGCGCGTTTCTCGTGACGAGTTTCACCATCCCGGAACCCGCCAGCAGCGGGCTTCTGGGCGTTGGACTAGGCCTCTACCTATTGGCGTATCGGCGCGGGCGTCGGTAAGGACCGGCTTCCGCAGCTTTCTGTATTTCAGTTTCTCCAATATCCGCATGGAAGAAAGGAATGGGACCATGCAAACGATGAAGGTGCGCGCACTGTGCGCGGCGCGTCTGTTGTGTTGTTGGGGCTTGGGGGTACCCGATGCCCCAGGGCCAGCGCGCATAAATAGGGGGGGGGTTAGGGGGCCTGGCGCGATTGGCCGTCATCGGTTATATCCTCTGCAGGCTCGCCGAATGGACTGGCGAGGGTTCCCTGCAGAAGGAGTCTGTCGATGGCCAATGCCGCTGTACGCTTGAGTTCAATTGTCAAACACTTCGAGTCACTGCCGGATCCTCGGCACCAACGCAATCGTCGCCACCTGCTCGTCGATGTGATCACGCTTGCCGTGTGCGGCGTCATTGTCGGTTGCTCGGGACCGTCGGCCATTGAACATTGGGCCAAAGCCAAAGAGGATTGGTTGAAGGAACTGCTGGCCCTTCCCAACGGCATTCCGTCGCGGG
>JAJDDR010000259.1 GCA_029260255.1 Phycisphaerae bacterium | reverse complement strand
ATGTCCGACAGCGCCCGACCGTAATCGACCGACAGACGCGTGTATGTATCGGCGAACTCCTCCGATCCCGATGGGTCAAGAAGGTCGACGCCCTCTTCCTCCAGTCCGCCCATCTCATCCCGCGCCGTGTGGGCACGTCGCCGGGCTTCGTCGAGGCGGGTCTCCAGACCGGCGATCGTGGCACCCAGCGCCGCGATCTTCTCGCGGCTCGTCTCGGCCTCACGCGCAAGTCGGCGGGATTCCTCACTCAACGTATCCAGGCGATCATCGACCTCGCTCCGCTCCACCAATTCCTGATCGATCGCCAGACGCTTGATCCTGCCACTCAGTGTAACGAGCGCTTGGCGCGATGCGTCGGCCGTCGCCCGAGCACGCCGCGCTTCTCGCTGAGCCGCGGTCGCCTTCGCCACGAGGATGATCCCCTTGAGCGTATTGGCGTATTGATGCTGCGACGCGGAGACATCACCCCGCGACACGGCCAGTGCCTGGTTGACCCGACCCAGCGATTCATTCAGCAGCTTCGCGTTTTGCGCGAGAATGGAATCGCGTGTTCGGATCCCATCGCGCACCGTCCGCAGAACGGCGCCTGTGCCACCACCGAACCCGCCGGTCGGCAGCACGGCCGACGCGTTGGTGCCGCCCGCCGCCTGGTAGCGCTCCTCGATCTCACGAATGCGCGCGGTCGTGCGGCCGCCCGTCTGCTCGCGCAGCAACTCCTCCACCTCGTCGACGGCCTCGCGGTTTTCGTCGAGTATCCGCTCGGCCTCGTCGCCGCTCATGCCCACGTCGACGCCGTGCGATTCAAGCTGCCGAAGGACCTGCGCCAGGCGCTCCTCGTTCCCGCCGTATTGGAACAGCAGGCGTCGAGCGGCTTCTACGTGCTCGTTCGCTTCCAGGTTTACCGCCGCCTCGGGGGACCGAAGCACGGGAACACCCAGATAGATGACGCCGGAAAGAAGCGGCACCACCACGGCGACGATCAGGATCGAGATGGGTCTGGTCACAGCGGGAATACCTTCCAGTACGACGTTTCCTCGGTGCGCGATCGCCCCAGGGTGAACGATTCAAGCGAGGGATTGTAATGCCCGCACGCCGAAATGGAAGTCTCGCCCGTGCCCGGCGGACTGCGGCAATCTCAATTGCAGCGAGAAATCAGGCGGGAGAAGGCCGCCCGGCGACTACGGTCCGCCCGTAAGAGCGAGTTGAAACAGCCGATAATCGGCCAAATCAACGTCCCCGTCGCCGTCGAAATCGAACGTTGCGCAACCGGTCGCAATGCCGCCGTTCACACCGGAGAAGCAGATCTGAAACCGCTCCGCGTCGAAGAGGTCGACGTCGCTGTCGCCGTCGAAATCACCGAGCACGCCACCGGTCACGACAAACACCGACGACGAAGAGACGCTTGTATTGGCGGACCAATCCGTGGCCGACACCCAGTACACGACGACCGAACCCGCGGCCAGACCCGGTATCGCCCCGCAGTAGTGATCGCCACCGGCAAAGGACATCGGCCGCGCGTTGGGCTGACCGAGACCGACGCGGTAATACAGTTCCACGCCGCGATCGAAGAAGTTGTTGTCCGACGTCATGCCGTCGCGAATCGACGCCCGCACTGCATAAGGCCCGGTCGGGTCTGCGGTATTGGCGAGTTGGGTCATGCCGTGAAACGTCGGCGGACGGTCGTCGACCGGACCGTTGTTGATGTACACTCGATTGCGAAAACTCCCGGACTCGCCCTGAGCGGTCACGATGTCCAGACGGCCATCGCCATTTAGGTCGCCGAACTCGATGTCGAGTGTCGAGTCGCTTAGCACGGAGATCAGCCCGGGTGTCAGCGTGAAGACGCCGCCACCGTTGTTTAGATAGAGACGCTCACCACCGCTGCCCAGCCGCGCGATCGCGATGTCGAGATCGCCATCGTTGTCGATGTCCAGAAAGTCGCCGTCGTTGTCGTCCTGAAACGGGTTGTTCGGCAACGCCGTCGGGGTCACATCCGTAAACGAGCCGCCGCCGTCGTTGGCGTACACCTTCTCCGTGCTGCCGCGCACGGCCAGCAGATCCAGATCGCCGTCGCCGTCGATGTCGCCCGCGTCGAATGAGTATGTGCCGCTTCCATCGGGAGGCAGGTTTCCGGCGGTGACATCGGTGAAATGCCCCGTGCCGTCGTTCTCCCACAACTGGCTCGCCGGGTCACGGTGGGTCATGATCAGATCAAGATCCAGATCGCCGTCCATGTCGAAGAAATCGCAGTCGATCGATTGTGACACCGACGTCCCCGGCAGGCGCGTCGCGGACTCGTCCGAAAACACGCCCGACCCGTTGTTGATGTACAGCCGATCGACTCCGCTACCGAACGGACTCGAACCTGAATTCGTCAGAATGATGTCCAGGTCGCAATCGTTGTCGACGTCCCCGAAGTCCGCATCCGATCCCCCGAGGTTGTCCTCCGGCAGCCGCGTGTCCGTCTGATCTGCGAAAAAGCCGGCGCCGTTGTTGATGAGCAGACGCGATTGTGTCGCGAAGGCGTTAACGATCAGGCAATCGAGGTCGCCGTCATCGTCCACGTCCCCGAACTCCACGTCGCGCGTGTGACCGGTTACGCCGGCCATGCGGTCGTCCGTCTCGTCGGCGAAGAAACCCGCGCCATCGTTGACGTAGAGCCGGTTCGGTTCCTCCAACTGAGGCCCGGAAAAACCCCGACCGTTGGCGAACAGAACGTCGAGGTCGCCGTCACCGTCGATGTCGGCGATGTCCACCTGTTCCGAATACTCCAGCGGGCTCGCCGCCGGCAAACGCGCGGCGCTGTCCTCCACAAACTGCTGACCCTCCGTCGCCGCCGGGTTCGCGAGCCACGATCCCAAGACGCCGGCGATCACGGCGACCTTCATTGGTCGCGGGGATTGACAACGAGGACCGCTCGCGGGCGTGAACAGCATGCACAAGTCCTTGTCTTTTCAGTCGTTACAGACAATCTCGGGATGGACGCTTCCCCCCGGCCGCCGCGCATCGTACCGAATCGGCACGCCCAATCCAAACGGGGGCGTCGAATCCGAAACGCAAGAGTCCCCCGCTCCGCAGTAGGGGGCGAGGGACGCTTGTGTCGTGGACCCGAATTGCCGACGGCGTGACGCGCGCGTCAGGGCTGGGCGCGTCGCCTGCGCAGCGCGGCCACACCGCCAATGGCGAGCAGCATCAACATGCTCGGTTCGGGCACGCCGTGGACCGCGAAGGCCGCGTTGTACAAGTCGTTCGGATCGAACTCGGGAAGCTGTTCGAGAATATCGGGAGTCAGGTTGTACTCTCCAAAGCCGGGGTTTGGGAACGCCTCGGACCGCCACATGAACGCTCCGTCGCCACCGACGAAGTTGATGCCGTTATCCGCATTCGTGGTCCAGCCAAGACTCGTAAAGTCTCCGGCCGCGTTGCTGCCGTAGATGGTAAGGTAGTAGTCGCCACCCGCGAGGTTTACGTCGATCGGAATCTCCACGAAATCCTCGGCGGTGGGGCAGCCCCCCCCTCCACAACCGAACTCCGGCACGGAACCCTCCGCCAAAATGTCGCCGTCCACCGGTCGATTCTGCCCATCGCGACTCCAGATCGTCCAGTGGACGTCGGTGACCACGTTGGCCGTCGGAACGAAGTAGTACACGTCCAGTTGGGTAACATCCCAATTGCCCGACGGCAGCATGAACGGCTGTGCGGTCCACCGCTGAGGCTGAGTCGCGCCGGGGTTGCCGGATGTCCACCCCAGGAAGTTCGGTGCCCCGCCTTGAAAAATCACCTGCCGAGGCGGACCGGTGTCAAACAGAACCTCGCCGAACGCACCCGACGACATGAACGCGACCAAACAGATTACCAGAGACAATGAAAACAGAAGCGGTTTCTTCCCCATGACGAGCCCTTCCAGAGTTTGATGAGCCTAACCGCCGGCCGCCCCCGCGACCACCGCGGGGCGGACCGGTCCGGACGGCATCGCAACCACGCCAAGGCGCCGCGCAAAGCCGACCCCAGTCACATCTCTCTCAAACCCTCGAATGCCCGCCGCCCGGAGCGGTCGGACCCCTGGATTGCGTCCGCCATTAGAGCAGATTCGCCCCGCGGGGTCAACTACGTTTTTCCATAAATCCGCTGCCGCTGCAAACCGGCCGCCAGCCCCGTCAGCGCGCCCCAAGGCGTGGCGGACCGATCGATCCGCAATTCGGAATCGCGTCATCCACCCCCCTTCGCCTCGGGCGAAGGGTGGGGCCGCACCCGCGTGGATCGGCGTGGAGCGGGGATTGGGTGCGAAAAACGGGATTCTCGCGGGGTGCCGGAGGCGGCGGGCCGAACGGCTTCGCCGCGTTTCGAGGACGCTGAGGTTCACAGCCAACATGGCCAACCGGCCCGCCGCCGGCGGCGTAGTTCGCGGGCATGCGGTCTGCGTCAACATCCACCCCGCTTCGGCCCGCGCCCCGCCACCCGCAATCGGAAAACGCGATCTTGATGGTTGACGCGTAGGCGTCTGTTTCGTTAGCCTGCGGTACAAGGGCGGTCGCGCCACCTAGCGGGCGCCTTGCACATCAGCGCTGAGCGGGGAAACGCGGGATGAGCAAGTCGACGGCGTCGGCAGTTCGGATCACTTCACGCGAGGGAGGTGCGGTATGAACACGTTCAAGACATCGCTGGTGAGCGCGTGCGTTTTCGGGATGTTCGTGGCCACAGCAAGCGCCCAGGTTCGCCTGTTCATGGCCGCCGACGGCGAGCAATCGACCGTCGCCACGTCCGGCAACACGCACGTCACCATGTTCCCCGGAACCAGCAAGAAGATCATGGTTTGGCTTGAGGACACGGTGCAGAGCGAAGGACTCGACTTCTATCAAGTTGTGATTCCCTGGCGCGCGACCCCGCAACCGGGCGCGGCGGGCTCAGTGTCTTACGTGGACAACCCAGGCAATGGAGACTCCTTCCTCATAGAATTGGGCCGCGGTGACTATGTGTTTTTCTCCGGACCTCGCCAACCGTCGTACATCGAGATCCCACCGCCTCCGGAAACCGAAAGCGTATTCGGCTGCATCAGTTCATCGACGTGGGATTTTGGAGGGCCACTCGTTTTCGGTGTTAAGTACCTTGGGGAATTCACGCTTCACGCGTTCAACGGCGCGTCTGGCGCTTTTGAATTGTCGTTCATACCGTTCGGGCAGCACTCGGGAACCGGCGGGACCGTCCTTGGGAACGACGGTGAGACGTACTTTGTTGATGAAATGCAGTCCCTTCTCGTGTCGGTAGTATCCGCTGAGTGTCCAGGTAATTCCGTGTCAGAATGCTGCGACCTCGATCAGGACGGCGCACGCGACGATCCCTGTGTCTGGTGCGATTGTGCTGCCGCGCCTTTGTGTGCATTTCAAGGCACACCCTTTGCGGACGTTGGCGGAGCATTCGCTGAGTGCATCCCCGACGGATTCTGCAATATCCACGACCGAAACCACGCGTTGACGTGCTTCTCTGGAGACAATCCTTGTGAGGATCTGAACATCGACGCGGGTGGTGCCTTCGGGGCATGCGCACCGGATGGGTTCTGCAACGTGCATGATGCCAATCACGCGCTGGCGTGTTTCGCAGGAATGAGCGCTTGCGGTTGCCCTACGGGTCCGAGTCCGGAGGCTACGCCCGTGACGGTGGCAGCAGCGCGTCTTCACGTGGTGCCGGATACGCGTACGGTCGCCGCGGGGAGTGAGGTTTCGGTGCGAGTATTTGGTGAGTGGTCAGCCGTCGGCGATAAGCCGTCAGTTTCGGAGAGGCGAGTAGAGCCCGCCCTACCGGCGCTGCAGAGCTATCAACTGCATCTCGGAGTCAGCGGTGGTCAGCGCGGCACGTTGGAACTGGTCGAAGTCTCAGTCGAGCCGCGCCGGGATTATGTCTTTGCGGGGCGCGGCGACGTTTTCGACGCGTTCAATGTCGGAACCGGGCAGATGCTCGCGGGGATCGATGGGGCGGATGGGGTGACGGGGTCTGGCGGATATCTGGCGACGTATACGTATTGCGTGACGGGCGATGCAGTCGGCACGTTCGTCGTGGACGCACTGTACAACGAGGACGCTGGCGATCAGACATTTCTGATCGCGCCGTTCAACGACAAGATCGATGTGGCTGAGACAAGGCCGGCTGTCGTTATTGTTCGCTCGGCTCGGTCCGGCGCACTTCGTTAGGCCTCGGGCCGGCGGAGCAATTATAAGTTGCTGCGAACCAGAACACTCTTGATAGGGTCCATTTCATGCTGCGATCAACGTGCAAGACGACGAGCATCCTCTCCGCCACTTGTACGATTGTCTCGGGGTTGGCCATTCTAGGCAGCCCGGCCCTTTCGTGGGGCAGTGAAGCGTCCAGAACTGTGGCACGCCAACACCTCAAGACGAGGTATCCTCGGGCGGCATTCTTCGAACGCGGACCCCGTATCACACGCGTCTATGGAACGACTCTCGGTACTGGGTCGAGCCCCGCCACCCGCAATCGGAAAACGCGATCTTGATGGTTGACGCGTAGGCGTCTGTTTCGTTAGCCTGCGGTACAAGGGCGGTCGCGCGACCTAGCGGGCGCCTTGCACATCAGCGCTGAGCGGAGAAACGCGGGATGAGCAAGTCGACGGCGTCGGCAGTTCGGATCACTTCACGCGAGGAAGGTGCGGTATGAACACGTTCAAGACTTCGCTGGTGACTGCATGCGTTTTCGGGATGTTCGTGGCAACAGCGAGCGCCC
>JAJDDR010000258.1 GCA_029260255.1 Phycisphaerae bacterium | reverse complement strand
CGCCGCCCCGCCTCAAGCCGGGCAGGAATCGCCTGCCTCTTCATGGATTTCATCAGCCGTCCTCCCGACCACCATCGGTCGATGGCCGACGATACCGGCCCGGTCAAATCGCGTCATACACCCTTGCCGGAAGGACACGATAGGTAAACCCGAGGCGGAACCGCAAACGCTCGCGATTGCGCACCGAGGAATCATCCACATGGCCGGTCGTCTCGTGACGCAGCCGCAGATCGCCCGATACATGGAGACGCTCGAGCGCCTTGTCCCACTGCGACGGTTCGACGACCGGGGGTCGCGCCGTCAGATACTCATCCACTACCTTGGCGATCTCACCCTTGCTGGGCGCGTGTATGGCGGAGTCGGTCGCGCCGCGTTCCGCACGTAGCGCCGCAACCAGATCAACCAGCGCGTCCTTGGTGCTCGGCGCGAGCCCTTCCTCGCGTTCGAGCGCGACGGCGAGTTGCTCCAGTGCGACGTCCACTGACGGCGGCGGCGCACTCTGCTCCGCCGCGGTCACCCCCACAAGCGTGAGAAACGCGATCAAAGACGGAGAAAGCGACATGCCTGTGCGTGCACTTCGCTTCATGGCTTGCCCCTCACGAGTTCTTCGACGTTCAACTCCGTGGTTCTGCCGGCCTCGATTGTCACGAAGAACTCCGGTCTGAGTCCGTGCGACGTCTTGGCGCGGATGAGGTACGTCTCCGCGGGCAACGTTATGCGCGTGGGCGTCTCGTCGTTTTCTCCGTGGTGGTTCGGGACGTGGCGGAGCACCTCGCCGTGGCGGGTGAGAACGTCGTAGGGTCGGTGCGGATAGTATCGAATGCCCCCGTCATCCACCGGGTAGGTCTCGGTCTGTACGATGAGTGTGCCGGTTGCTTCCCCCTCCTCACGCCTTCCCACAACGGACCCGACGACCCGCGTTCCAACGAAGTGCCTCATGACGACACGCTGACCCGCGTCACTGCCGACCCAACGGACGAACGCGTCCAAGCCGGGGTCGCCTTCCCGACGCAGCAGGTAAAGCGGTCTGGCAATCGGATACTGGAAGTTGGTCACGGACGGTGTCTCATCATCCACGGCCAAAGCGCGCACGCGGCCTTCCGCCGCCGGAAGGAATGAGAAACTGATCTGACCGACGCCGCCGGGCGTTCGCGCCACGGCGTCGATGATGGCGATGTCCGGGCGAATCTCCTCGCACTCCGCGTACTCCTCGCGACCGAGGATCGCCTCGCGAAACACCCTGCTGGTTGCGGATTCCGCTCCGACGATGAAAGTCCTGAGCGGCAGATCGGGACCGCCCAGTTCGCGCCAGTTGCGCACCCGGCCGGCGAACACCTCCCGCAGCGCGCCACGAGAGAGACCCTCGACGGGATTCTGCGCGTTAACGATGACGGCGATCGCATCGCGCCCGATAAGCGTCGAAGTGATTCCCGCGTGGAGAGTCTCCGATCTGGGCGGTCTGGCGACGCCCGCAAGCTCGGTAGTCCCTTCGAGAATAGCGCGCTCACCGCCATCGCTTTCGGGCTCCGTGTCGACATCGAACGTCGCCCGCCGGTAGACCGGCTCCGCGTCACGCAGGAAGATGGCCACCGTGGACGATCCGACGTAGCGGATGTGGACCGGCGGACCGGTCGCCGAATCGCTGACGCAGCCCGCCTGCACGCACGCGAGGATCAACGATCCAAGACAGCAGCCCGCAAGTGACGCACGTTGCATTGGTTCACTCCTGCATTCGTTCGGCGTACCATCGACCGCGCACACCGGTTCCGGGAAAGCGATCAATCGTCTTGCCGCGATCCGTCCAGCGATCTAACACGCGGGTCGTCCAGCACCGGCGCAAAGATCGCGTCTCCCCACAGCACGCCAAAGTCGATCTTGCCCAGCGCAGCCGCTCGCTCGATGTGGTGTGCGGACGCTTCCGTCTGACCGAGCGCCGCGAAAACGCGCGCCAGGTGCAGGTGCGCCAACTGATCCGACGGGTTCTTCTGAATGACGGTGCGCAGAATGCTGACGGCGATGTCCGTCCGGCCGATCTCAAAATACAATCGCCCCATCAGCCGCCCGCCCGCGAGAAACTCCGATTGTCCCTCGATGAGCAACTGGCACAATTCGATCGCCCGGGTCTTTTCGTTTCGCTCGGCCAGGATCCCCGCGAGACCGAACAGCGCTTCGCCGTTTCGTGGATCGTGCGTCAGTGCCAGCTCGAAAGAGGTCGCGGCACGGTCCACGTCACCCTCGAACCGGCGGATAATGCCAATGAACGCGTTGCCCTCGGCCGCCGATCGGACGGGATCCTGCTCGATTGCTTTGCGGCAGTGCCGTTCCGACTCACCGTACCGATTGCGACTGAACGCATGCCGCGCGCGAATCATGTGCACCTGTCCGTACCCGGAATCCAGTCGTTCCGCCTCGGCAAGGCAAACCTCCGCCTCCGGATCGTTACCGAGTTCCAGGTATTGCTTCGCCAGAGCGCACCATCGTTCCGGCTTCCGCGGAGCCAACTCGACCGACCGACGGCCGGAACGAACCGCGTCGTCGGTCTTTCCGATCATCATCTGACAGTTGGCCAGCGAAGACCATGTGTCCGACGCGCCGCCGGCCGACTGTTCGATCAGTCGCTCGAATATCGCGATCGCCTCGTGCGGCCTGCCCCGCTGCATCAGGTGGATTCCCTGGAGACGCTCCTCGACGCTTCGGATCATGATCTTCGGATCGAGTTGCGATCGCGCATCGCCCGCCGATCCCGAACCGACTACGTACCCCAACGCAGCCAGCCTTTGGATCTCCTCGTCCGTGGGCGTGACCGTCGCCGACCCGGTATCGCCGGGGAACGTCGCGGTGAGCGCTTCGAGCGCGTCGGCCAACCGTTCCACATCGTCCTCCCTTGACGCGAGCAGGCTCGTCGACTCGTTGGGGTCGGTGATCAGGTCATAGAACTCGGGCGTAGGCGCTTCGATGTACTTTCCCCGAAGATCGCGCACGCCGAACAGCGGCGCCCATCCGTCATTCAGTTGGGTCGACAACGTCTCCATGTACACCGCCCTCGTCGAATCCGATGAAACGGACACGAGACTGTGACCATCGAGCACCCGCGGTGACGGCATTCCGAGAAGATCCAGGATCGTCGGCATCACATCCACCGTGGCCGCGACCGACCGATCCATTACCGCACCCGCATCGACGACCCCGGGACAGTGGAAAACCAAAGGCACGTGCATCGTGCTCTCGTAGATCAATTGCCGGTGTGTGGCCTCGCCGTGGTCGCCCAGCCCCTCGCCGTGATCGCCGACGACGACAACCAGCGTCTTGTCGGCCACCCCGAGCGACCGGAGTCCATCCAGGAGCCGTCCAATCTGGGCGTCCATGAACGCAATCTCACCGTCGTACGGCCGATCGGCGTACCGGCTTCGGAACGGCTCGGGCGGTGCGTACGGCTGATGGGGATCGAACAGATGAACCCACGCGAAAAAAGGCGCATCGCGATCGGATTGCTGATGGGTTTGCAGCCACTCCAGCGCGGCATCGACCACCACGTTGGCCGGTCGATCGGGGTTGCTCGGCGCGTTCGGCGTGGGCAGGCGGTATTCGAGTGTCAGGTCGTCGTCGTAACGGTCGAAGCCCTGGTCCAGTCCGTATCGCGCGTCGAGCACGAACGCGGCGATGAACGACGCCGTGGCGTAGCCGTTACGCCGCAAGATCTCCGCGAGCGTCTCCTGCTCCGGCGTCAAGCGAAAGGTACCGTTGTCGCGGACGCCGTGTCGCGGCGGGTACAAACCGGTCATGATCGTTGCGTGCGCCGGGAGGGTCATCGGCACGGCCGCGGCGACCTGCGCAATACGCATCCCGCCCGCCGCCAATCCGTCGATGACCGGCGTTTCGACACGATCGTAGCCGTAGCATCCCAGATGATCCGCCCGCAGCGTATCAAGCGTGATGAGCAGCACGTTGTGCCCGCGCCCGGCATCTCCACCCCGCGGCGACAAGACGGCACGCCAGCCGACCAGCGCGATGATGATGAACATCACAGCCGCGAGCTGCTTGCGCCGACCGCGTTGACGTTCGTTGCTTGGGGGCGTCGGCGTACGTCCGGCCCTCTTCTTCGACTTTCGGGATCGTGGCAAGGAACGCAACTCCGGTACACGAGCGTGCCTCCACACACGCAACCGAAGCGGATTCTAATCGCGTTTCCTCGCTGTGTCAGGTCATGCGCTCGGTCTCGTTCACGGTGGAAGGGGTGGGCAGCGTGCGGGACGCCCGGACGCTGAGGTCTTCGTTTCGGTTGTGCGGTGATGGCTATTCCGAGATCGCCGCCGTTTGCGCGCTGCGCACGAGTATTACACCACCTGCGAGGACCACCAGCGACAATGCCGCCTTGGCCCACGTGCCCATCGACGGAACCGGCAGGTGCGCGGTGGCGATGGTCCGGAGACCCCAATGCCCTTCCGTCGACGGACCGAAGACGAAGCCGCAAAGCGCGTCCTCCTGACTCTGCGCGGCGTGCAGCACGACCGAGAGCGCCGGCACGTTGATGTTGGTCTGCGGGTTGACGGTCGGGACAAGACCGTTGGTGTCGATCTTCAGACGCCCGACGACCCGACCGTTGAGCGTAATCGGCGTACCGCCCGTGAACTTGAACAGCGCGTGACCGTTGGTGACACCCGCACACATTTCAACCATCCAGCCGTCCGGCGGCGTCATCTCGGCACAGATGTTGCCGCCGTCGCCGGACT
>JAJDDR010000257.1 GCA_029260255.1 Phycisphaerae bacterium | reverse complement strand
CGCCGCCCCGCTTCAAGCCGGGCGGGAATCACCTGCGTCTTCCTGGATATCATCAGCCGTCCTCCAGACCACCATCGGTCGAAGGCTGACGATACCGCCCCGGTCAAATCGGGTCATACACGCTTACCGGAAGGACACGCTTCGCCGAGCGGACGCGGACCATCGCGCAAGCGGAAGGGCTGGACGGCAAGCCGTTGGACGCCTACGTGCGTCTGGCCAAGAAACACCGCAACAATCTGCGGGCGATGCTCCAAGCCGTCGAAGCGGGCGACATGCTGGACGTTTGATCGAGAAACACACGCCGACAGGGTGGACGGTCCGCAGGCGCGGATCGTCTGCCCGTCGGCGTGGACACAAGGGGATAGACTATGCGAGCGATTGGATACGTGCGCTGTTCCACTATGGAGCAAGCCGACAGCGGTCTCGGTTTGGAGGCGCAGGAACAACGCATCCGAGGGTACTGCGCGCTGCGGAATTGCGATGAGACGGAGATCATCTTTGACCGTGGCGTGTCAGGGGGAAAGCGACTGGCGGACCGCGAGGGCGGGCGCCAGCTTCTAAAAGCCCTACGCTGTGGCGACGCGCGAGCCGTCGTGATGCTCAAGCTGGACCGTGGCTTTCGTAATGCCGGCGATTGTCTCAACACCGTGGAACAATGGGACCGACTCGGCGTCTCGCTTCACGTCGTGGACCTGGGCGGAAACGCGATCGACACTTCGAGCGCGGCCGGCAAGTTCATGTTGACGGTGCTGGCTGGCGCGGCCGAAATGGAACGCAACCTGACCCGCGAACGCACGCGTTCGGCGATGGCGGTCAAGCGCGCAAACGGCCAGCGTGTGGGCACCGTGCCCTACGGATTCGACTTGGCCGACGATGGGAACACGCTCACGCCCAACCCGACCGAACAGGCGGCCGTCGCGCAGATGCGCCAGATGCGAGCCCGCGGCTGGAGCTTCGAGGCGATCGTCGAGGAACTCGGCGAACTCGACATCCCGACCAAGACCGGACGACCGAAGTGGTCGCATCAAGCTGTGAGGAGAATCCTGGCGCGCGAGACTGACAGCGTCGTGGCGGCGCCATAGAATCCCGACAACCGGGACGGCGGGCAGTACACTCGTCAAGCGCCCCCCGGTCCGCGCTTCTCATTGTCGGGCGCGGGCCGGGTGAGGCGACCCGACCGGAGACAATGAGCATGTCGGACAGTCCATACGACGGTCTACTTCGCGATTTCCAAGCGGCGTTCGTAAGGTATGGGGAGGAACTCTTTGTGTTGTCGGCGTATACCGATGACGAGAAGAACGCGGCGGCGGGGCTCGACGAGGTCGAGAGCTATCTGGGGTTCGTGCCACTCGGTGAGTATCGCCCGGAGGGTACACTGGGCTATGCAATCTACGCGACAATCGTGCGCATTCGGTGGGGGCGTGCTGCGGGACGGTGGGAAGAACCGTACGATTGCTTTCGCGATTTGGCCGCGCGGGCTGGCGCGTTCCTTCCTGAGGCGGCGAGGCTTACCGTACGTTTTGCGCCGGCAGAACCCGTATCGTGGTGGCTGGCATACATGTGGTGGCAGAATCCTCCCGATGCTGAAACCCTTGCTGCGCCTGACGGAATTACAAAGGCCCGCCGTGTTATCTGGGCTCAGCCATTCCTGGAGAGTGCTCAGAGAGTTGAGCATTTACTGTGCTGCGCGACAAGCCCGAAGGAAGACGAAGACAAGAAGGCAGTCATGCCATTTTCACTGAGGGATATCGACCGTCACGTACTCCGAAAACTGAAACAGCGGCCAACAACACTCCATCACAATACCAAACTGGAGACGGACGATTATCCAGAGCGAACGATCGCAGACAGCGTGTCGAGGCTTATTGACGCCGGTTTTGTCGAACGACCCGAAGGTCCCAGAAGCGGATGCCAGATTTCGGTGAAAGGGATGTCGGTCCCATTGGATAACGGCGACTAGCGGCTGCCGCTATTTGCCCTAGTCTGCCACAAGCATTTCTGATTCATGTTCCAATGGGAGCGTGAGCCTGCAACCGAAACAACTGATTCCCGTCAGCGCGATGGCGCGTCGGCTACATGTCCCGGTCCGTTGGCTGCGGGGGGAAGCAGAAGACGGTCGTATACCTCACGTGAAAGCTGAGACAGCGATCCTGTTTCACCCCGAGACGGTTGAACGCGTACTGATTGAACGCGCCCAGCGTGAAGGAATCACAAACCAACCCGGCGGCGTGACAGAAGACAGATAAGGCAAGGGACGCCCCGCATACTGTCGGCTCGCTGGCGACGACAGAATCACAGCGAGCCACAAGGAGAAAACTATGTCGACTATAGAGCAACGCAAACGACGTTTCAAGCTTTCCGACAAATCCAAACTCTGGAAGCCGGGGGAGGCTGCGTAGATGCCCTTCCTTCCGCCGAAGCACCAGCAGCACGACCAGGCTGCCCAGCGGTTTGTCCAGGGGTGGCGATTCGCGAGCGACAGGTTGCTCGCGGGCGCCTTCATCGATCCGGCGCATTTCGTTCGCGTCGTGGACGAAATGCGCCTGACCACCGACCACGTCTCGACGCTGGCACACGGCGCGATATTCGAGTTTCTCACGGAGGTCGGTCGCGACGGGATCAGGACTGACAACGTCGATCTGATCGTAAACGCCGTCGTCGACTTCTACGTCGTCGAACCGGATGACATCCGGACTATCGCGTACAGCTACGGCACGTCGACCAACATGCTGACCTTCGGCCGCTGGTGCTGGGAGTACGGCACCCGGGCGAGGCTGTATCGGCAGTGCGGCCGGGCATTGTCTGACCCGCGTCCTATCGGTGAGGTTGCACAGGAACTTCTACAGGAGGTAGTCGAACATGTTGGGTGACCGGGACGCCGCGCGGCGAGTCAGTGATAAGCTTCGCGAGGCCGATGGTGGCGATATCCGCCTACCGTTCGACATCAACGCCCACGTCGCATCCCGCGGTTCGGTCGTCTATATCGCGGCCATCAATGGCGATCGAGTGACCAGTGCCCGGTTCAGCGTCGGCGACGCGGACAAACGTCGCAAGGTCGCTTCCGAATGGGCCAAAGACATGCGCCTCCGTGTCAACGGCGCAACGGCGATGACCACAGACATCCGGGAGGGCCTCGAGCGAGCTGAGTTCGCGGCTGTCGAGGCGGATGAAGCCAAACGCGGTGACGATGGTGACCTTGGTGACGTTACTGGAGAGGCCGCCGGGTTCGTCGACGACGCTGTTGTTGCCGAGTTGGCGTGGAGCCACAGCGACGGCCGGGCAGACTTCATCGTTTACGACCGTGCGACCGGCGAGGCGAATCGGCTGGATAGCGTCGCGACGGCCGCGGGTACGATCACTGTCCCGTCTATCTCGGCCGGCATCGTCACGCCCGGCGGCCGGGTCCGAGGGAGCCTCTACGTTCCGTCTGAGCACGACCCGTCCGGCGAAGATGAGACACGTCTCAGACTAGACGTCACGGCGTTCATTAACCGCTACGTCGAACTTCCCGGCGACGCCGTCCGCGTGGCCGTCGAGTATGTTTTGCTGAGTTGGGTGTTCGACGTGTTCGACGAACTGCCCTACATGGCGTTCCGGACGGCGGACGCCGGGCGAGGAAAATCCCGAGCACTCGAAACCGTTGGCGCGATATGCCGCAGGCCGATGTTCGTCGGCGGCGGTTCATCGGCCGCGGCGACGTTGCGGCTGCTGGACGTGTTCGGTGGCACACTTGTTGCTGATGAGTTCGATTTCAAACGCGATACCGAACTCGCGGCGACACTGTCGCAAATCCTGAATCAAGGATTCCAATCGAACCGACCACTGGTCAAGTGTACCGGTGAAGACAACGCCCCGCGGCCGTTCACGTGCTTCGGGCCGAAGCTGTTCGCCCTGCGCAAGACGTTTCCCGACGACGCAACAGAAACGAGGACGTTGTCGATCTACATGCGACAGCGCACGCGAAACGATATCCCGCTGTCCCTACCCCGGGCACAATTCGACACCGAGGCGCTCGCACTGCGGAATCGGCTGCTTGTGCCTGGCGGTTCGTCAACATCGGCCGCATCACCGTCGACCCGACGCTCGCCGCGCCCGACCTGGAGGACCGTCTCAATCAAATCGGCCTTCCGCTGCTGGCCGTCGCTCGGACCGATGAGGCACGCGCCATGATCGTCCAGGCGCTTCGCGAGCAGCAGGCCAACGTCGCGGCGGACCGTGGCGACAGTTTCGTCGGCGAGGTGTTCACCGTCGTGGTCGAGACTGTCCGGGCGGGTGATGAAGTCCGGCCAAAGGTCGTTGCGGCCGAAGTGAACCAACGGCGTGCCGACACGGAGGGCATGGACGTCGACAAGCTGCCGGGCAAGCGCCGGGTCACCCCGCATGTCGTCGCCAATATCCTGCGTAAGGAACTGGAACTCACAAGGCTAGAGAAGGACCGCGACGGGGCGCGCTACCGACTTGATACGGGTCGTTTGGACCAGCTTCGTGTACGGTTCGGGCACACCCTCCCAGCAACGTCACAAACGTCACATCGTCACACGGGTGTCCAATCGTCACAGGAAAACCTGCCTTACGGGGTCGAAAACGAAGATTGTGACGTTGGTGACGTTTGTGACGTTCCCCAGCGGGGGCGTGACGATTGGGAAGACGAACGTCACGAGACCCCATCGGAACGTCACAGCAACGGCGACGACGGACCTGACGCGGCGGCGTGGGCGAGGAACTGAGGGAGCGATGATATGCATGTGAAAAACATAGAACCGAACCGGATACACCCGAACGAGTACAACCCGAACCGAATGGATGATGCCGAACTCGCCGAGCTTTTCGCCGAAGTCCGCCACCTGGGGCGTCTGCCGAAACCGGTTGTGGTTCGCCGGAACGGCGACGGCTACACCATCGTGGACGGTGAACACGGCTGGCGGGCGGCATGCGAGGTGGGCCTCGAAACCGTCCCCTGTGAGGTCATCGACGGCGACGATTTTGAGTGCATGCGGCAGACCTACAAGCGCAATCAGCACGGGACGCACAACCCGGTGAAGCTGGGCCAGATGTTCCGGCGAATGATGGGGGACCGTGACCTGTCGCAACGCGGATTGGCCACCGAAATCGGCGTGTCCGAGGGCACGGTTCGCAACGCCGTGGCCTACGCCGAGGCGGTGGGCGTGCGTAACAGTTACGCACCCGAGGGTGACGGTGACGCGGTGGACGAATTGTCCGTCCGCCAAGTCCGTGCCTACCTGTCCCTGCCGGAACCGATTCGCGATTACTGGTTCGATGCTGGGGCGGATTGCAAGGCGATTGACGAGGCATTGTGTGTGCCGGAGACACCAGGGTCAAAGAAGCTAGCCGACTGGGGACAAGACGATGGTTTCGACACGTTCGGCGCGCTGGTCGAGGCGGGTCTCGCCGACATGCTGCGCGACGCACGTAACTCGCGTTCGTTCGTTCTATGGACGCACCGCGCCATCCGGCTCTTTGAGTGGCGGGGAAATCAGATTCGGTATTGCGAGAGCATCGATGAGTACATCCACCCGGTGATTCGCCTGCGGTTGCTGAATCCCGTTGACGAACTGAATCGACATCTACCGTGTGAAGCGGACGAACACCAACGAATCATGAAGGTCTTGATAACGTCTATCGAGTGGGAGCAGGCGTTAGATGCTTGTGCTGAGCGTACGAACGATGGGTGCGAGTGGGACGAAATCATCGACGCCGGGGTGCGTGTGGCGCTACGAAACGCTGGTCTTGAACCTGAAGATGTCGCGGACCCGCGTGTCGTCGAAATGATGGACATGGTCAACGCCGCGCCCCAATGGGTCCGCGATGCCGACGACTCTCTCGCAAGTAAGGTCAACTACCTACGCATCATGAAAGATGTCCCCGAGGAGGACGCGGAAGAGGTCATCCGGCGAGCCGAGGAGATCGTGAAGCTGCGGTGCGACTCGCTCAAACATATGAGCTTCCGCGACAAGATTCTCTATCAGATGCAGGTACCCACCGGACTTGAACCCATCGTCAACGAGGTGGTGATGACGATGAACCGCGATCGCGAGAGCGCTGCAGAAAAGGCGCTCTACGCTGACCGAACCCAACTGATGGACCGAATCTTGGAACACGCCGAGCAGGCACACACAATGCGCACTGAAGAACTCGATGGACGACCGGCACTTGAGGTCATGCGGGAGCGGCTCTCGCAAATGCCGTGGCCGGAGTTTCGGTATCTGGCATCTTTCGTGCTCGAGGACGCTGTCGGTGCGCAAGGCCGGTGGTTTCAATCGGTGCGGGAGGAAATGGGCTTGCCGGCGTCCGAGTTCCCGGAGTTGATCGAGGTGGACGAAGACGAAGTGGGCGCGGCGGATACTGTATCGCAGGGCGAGTAGCGAGATCATGAGCATGGAAGCGAAACAAGTGACAGACAACGGCGAGGGACCGCGGCTGCTCGATGCGAAGGCGGTGGCCACCATCGTCGGGCTGACGCGAAGGGGGGCTGCGTAGCATGGTCGCCATCGACTCGCCAGCACTTTCGACCCCGTACCTCCCGGACGGCTCCGGCGGATGGCGCCCCGCGCCGTTGGTTCTGACCGAGGCGGAACTCGTGATGATGCTCCGTTTGGATGAACCCGGGGGACCGGTCAAACCGGCCGAAACGATCCGGCGATACCGCGATAAAGGGCTCCTGAGGGGCTGTCGGGTCGGTCGGGCGATCGTCTACCCGCTCG
This sequence comes from Phycisphaerae bacterium, assembly GCA_029260255.1. GTDB lineage: Bacteria > Planctomycetota > Phycisphaerae > UBA1845 > UBA1845 > OFTM285. The sequence goes on along the minus strand of JAJDDR010000257.1, from coordinate 1,449 downwards.
ATGAGGTGAGGCGTTTCCTCGCCGTCAAGGTCGCGGCCGACAACCGGAACTCACAGGGGGGTTGAAATGCGGCATCGAGGATCGCTATCGTGGATGCGTTCAAAAACCGGAGTCGCATCGAATGATCGTGCTCCACGATACAGCACAGCCGAGACGCCGGTACCCGCGAGGGCCGGAGCGCCATCCGGTGCGCTGAACCGTCTCGGCTGTGTCTATCTTTGGAGGGTTTCCCTATGAGACCACGAAAGGCAAGTGTGGCGAAAGACCCGCGCAATCCGACCCGTCCGTGGGTCGTGCGTTGGTCTGAGTCGACGGAGGACGGGCGGCGTCACCGCAAGAGCAAGGCGTTTCCCAAACAGCGCGAGGCGGAGAAGTACGCCAACCGCAAGACTCGCGAGCTACGCGGTGAGGTCGCGCCGATCGATGAACCGATGCCCGAACGGGTGGGCGGGCTCGGTGACACGCCGTTGGGAGTGTTCGTCAACACCTACCTCGAGCGCCGCAGGTCCGAGAGTCTTCGCCCGGCGACACTGAAGCTGTACCGCGACAACCTGAACCGACTGGTCAACCATTTCGGCGAGGGGCGCGGCATCGGCACCATCACCCCTGACGGCATCGCGAAGTTTATCGCGGAGCAGCGTATCGTTCTCAAGTGCCGCGAGGGGCAAACCCTATCGAAGTCGTCGCGAAACTCGATCGTCCGGGACCTGAAAATCGCGTTCCGCCTTGCGGCATCCTGGGGGTACGTCAGCGTCTCCCCGATGGCGGGCGTCAAGCTGCTCAAGGTCAACACCGATGATCGGCGCGGCTGGCACTACCTGAGCCCGTCAGAGTTCTGGGCGTTACTCAAGAACACGGACAGCGATTCGGACAAGGCGGCGTACGCCATTATGTACGGCGCCGGGCTCCGCTACGGCGAGGCGTACAGCCTGCAACCGTCCGACGTCGACCTGAGTGGCGGGTACGTTCACGTGCGACCGCGGGAAGCGACGCCGGATACTCCACCGTTCAGGATTAAGGACCACGAGTGCCGATCGATCCCGCTGCCGAAGTACGCCGTTGACCTGATTGCGAAATGGCTGGAGAGCCGACCCGATGGCAGCCCGTACTTGTTCGTCTCGCCCGAGCGGTACGAACGGATCAAACCCCGGTGGAGGCGGATGCAGGCCCGTGGCGAGCAGTGGCAGAATAAGTGGCTGGCGAACAACACGGTGCGGAACCTCCGGTTGCGGGCCGAACGGGCGGAGATCACGTTGACGGCGCCGCTCACGATTCACTCGTTGCGAAAATCCTACGGCCGCAGTGTCCTTCCGGTGAGCGTGCATGAAGCGATTTGACCGGGCCGGTATCGTCGTCCGCAGACCGATGGTGGTCTGGAGGACGGCTGATGCGATCCAAAGGCAGAGACGCGGAACCCGCACGGTTTGCGGCGGTTCGGCAGCGTTTTGA
>JAJDDR010000256.1 GCA_029260255.1 Phycisphaerae bacterium | reverse complement strand
GGACCGTGTCAAGATCAGTACGCCGTTCTACCCGCGCGATGGGTCGCTCAGACAGCTTCCGCCGGACTTGAAGCTGCCCGTGGGCAATTCGTACTGGGGCTACCTCAGCTACGGGATCAACGAGGACATCGTTGGTGCCGACGACTCGAACGGTGACAACGCGGAAGCGCCGGACTGCTGGAGGAACGGCCATCGCGGTCAGGTCGACGCGGAAGCCGGCGACCGCCTGGAGGGTAATCTGGATGGCGTGTTCGATCCGGGATCGTGTCTCCTGCTCATCGATGCCGGACCCGACAGCGAAGCCGAAGCCCGCGACGATCCCGATGGATTCGCAAACCTGCTAATCAGTGCAGGGGCTTACGGACCGACACTGGCCCATTTTCAGATACGGTGGAACAAACGCATGCCCAAGAAGCGTCACCCCAAGGGGCGGCTGAACGTGCTGTTTGCGGACTTCCACGGCGAGACCGTCATGCCCACGGAATTCATCAGCACGAGTGTTGCGACGTACCCTAAGAAATACAGCACGCAGGTTCGGATTTCTCCGTATCGTCCTTGGGTCTCGAATTGATACACTGAGGACACGAACACCGCCGCCGCCGGTTGTCGGCGAGCCGCGGGTGTGACCGGGTTTCTGCGCGCGTGACCGCCGGAGTCAACCGCCGACGCGCGAGGGGAGGAAAAGCAAGTGACCGTTACAGCATTCCTTCTGATTGTCGGGGCGACGCTGCCCGCGGCCGATCTTGACAACAACGTTGAATGGTCGGGCATCACGCACGTGACGCACCTCGACCGCCGTCCGCTCTGTCCGCTGAACGGCGAGAGCTTCGCGGTTCAGGTTCGCGTCTGGTCGAACGACGTGAGTTCCGTGGATGTTTGGGTGGACAACGGAGCCGATGCTGTGGGCGCCGTGCTTTTGGGCGCGCGCGGGCTGCACGACGTGTGGGAGGCGCAGATACCGTCGACCGCGTTGACGACGTTGTCCTACTACGTTCAACTCACCGACGGGAGCGACGTAGACTACCTCGGCGCAACGGGCATGGGCGATACTCCGCCGGTGGGATCCCCGTTCGTGATCGACTACGCAACGTTGTCACACGCTCCGATGGGCGCGACGCCGCATCCGAGCGGTGGGACGGTGTTCAAGGTCTGGGCGCCCGGTGCGACGGCTGCTGACGTTCGCGGCGAGTTCAACGGTTGGAGTACGGGCGATGCCATGACGAAGACGGGTGAGGTGTTCGCGCTGTTTCAGCCGAGCGCCGCGCCGGGCGATATGTACAAGTACGTCTTCGAGCCGGGCGCCGTTTGGGCCCCGGACGCGCGCGGTCGCGTGTTCAACCCGGCGGACAACTATAACACGCACGTCTACGATCCGTTTGCATACACGTGGAATGACTCCGGCTTCGAGACTCCCGCGTTCGAGGACATGATCGTTTACGAACTGCACGTCGGCACGTTTTCCGGTCGCAACGACGGGGGGACCAACGAGCCGCCGACGTATCGCGACGTCGTGGACCTTCATCTGGACCATCTCGTCGAACTCGGTATCAACGTCGTCGAGTTGATGCCGGTAAACGAATTCCCTTGGGACTACTCGGCGGGCTACAATCCCGTGTCCACGTGGGCGACGGAGGCGATCTGGGGCTCGCCGGACGATCTGAAGTCTCTCATCGACACGCTGCATCAGAACGGTATCGCCGTCGTGGTGGATATCGTGTGGAACCACTTCTCGGGGACCGACAATTTCATGTGGTTCTACGACGGAACCCAGATCTACTTCGATGTGCCGTTCGTCGACACACCTTGGGGAGCGCAGGCGGACTTCGACGCGCCGCAGCCGCGCGACTACTTCGCCGAGAGCGCGCAGTTCTGGCTCGAGGAGTTCCACGTCGACGGATTCCGCATGGACGCTACCGACTTCATGAACCCATATCAAACGGGCGGCTGGAGCTTGATGCAGCGGTTCAACGATGAGATGGACGCGCGGTGGAGCGACAAGGTAGCCATCGCCGAGCAACTCCCCGATGATTCCTGGGTCACGCGCCCGACCAGCTTGGGCGGTGCCGGGTTCGACAGCCAGTGGCATGACAAGTTCACCGACGACGTTCGCGCGGCAATCTTTGATGCCGCGTTCGGCGACCCGCAGATGTGGAAGATCCGCAACGCGGTGCTCGGCAGCGGCACGCACATGGAGGGGCAGCAGGTCGTCAACTACATCGAGTCGCACGACGACGCCTGGCCGGACAGCGGTGGTCAGCGTCTTGTGGTGACCATCGATCCCAGCGCCCCGCACGACGACGTCTATGCACAGAGTCGGACGAAACTGGGCCACGGCCTTGTGATGTTCTCGCCGGGCATACCGATGTTCCTTCAGGGCTGCGAGTTCCTGGAAAGCACCGGTTTCGGCGCCGGCGCTCCCGGCGAACCGCAAGCGCACCTTGACTGGGACAACGTGCTGACCTACGCCGGGTACCTCCAGTTCTTCAAGGACATGATTGCGGTGCGCAAGACCAACGCCGCGATGAAGGCCAACGCGCCGGTCGCGGTGAGCCACGTGAACGAAAGCGGCAATGTCATCGGGTTTCGTCGCTGGTCCGCCGGCGGCAACGACCTGATGGTCGTCGTCAGTTTTAACAACTCGGATCAGACCGGTTACCAGTTGGGCTTCCCGCAGCCGGGTGCTTGGGAGGAGATTCTCAATAGCGATGCGTCGGTGTACGGCGGCAGCGGGCTGGTCAACGCCCCCGGGGTGACGACGACGTCCGTGCCGATAGACGGGTTTGCGAACTCGGCTACGATAACCGTTCCCAAGATGAGCGTGATGGTCTTTCGCCTGCGACCGGCGGGACCCGTGCCGACCGTTTCCACTTGGGGTGTCATCGTTATGTCACTCCTACTCACCGCCGGCGGCACGCTCTTGTTCCGACGACGGTGCATGGTAACGTAGTATCGCGTTTCATGAACGGTGCGACTGTGAGTTTCTTCCGAGCCGCGGGATTCATCCCCCGCGGACGTCCGCGCGGGATTAATCCCGCGGCTTGGGTGCTCGCCAACATGCCGGTGGCGTCGCTGGTCGTTGCGCCATCTGGGATGCTGTCCGGCGACACGTTTGCCGACACTTGGCCGCCCGCGCCAGCCGTGGATGCGGTCGACGAGCGTGACCCGGGTCCGATGCCCGAGTCCGTCAGCGCTGAACGCGACGGCGACGGCGCGTGGCGATGCTCGTTCAGCTTTCAGTCTCTTGCGGCGCGCCGGGTGGCCCTGGTCGGTGAGTTCAACGGTTGGAACCCCGCCAAGCAGCCGCTGCGCAAGTCCGAAGTCGATGGCACCTGGACGACCACCGTGCGACTCGACTCCGGGACCTACCATTACAAGTTCCATGCTGACGACGGGACCTGGCTCCACGATCCGCGTAACTCGGAGCGAGCGCCGGATGGATTCGGCGGTTTCAATTCCGTTCTGCGATTGGGACGACTTGCGCGTATGAGCGCGTCCGAGGCCGCCACGAACGATGGTCGGATCGAGACGCTGGGCTTGAAGCATGACTCGGAGCGCAGCGTCTATCGCCAGTGGCTGAGCAAACGCGACTTGCTGGTTCGGTATCGAACGCTCGCGCACGACGTGCAGCGCGTCGACCTCGCGGTACGCGGGGGACGGATAGTGCCGATGCATGTCACTCGCGAGGGACCTCTGTTTTCGTTTCATGAAGCGAGACTCAGTTTACCGGAATCCGAGGGACTCGCCGGTCAGTCCCACGGCGGTGCCGAGTACACCTTTATCCTCGTCGACGGGCATGTTCGGCGAAGCGATGTGAGAACCTACGTTGTCGATGCCGGCAGCGCCCGCGTCATGTCCACACCCGAGTGGTCCAAGCACGCGGTGTGGTACCAGATCATGGTGGAGCGCTTTCGGAACGGAGATTCCGCGAACGACCCCCCGTTCTCACGCCCGTGGACCAGCGAGTGGTTCACGCCCTCGCCGTGGGAGGGGCGTGACGGGCAGACATTCTACCATGGGTACGTGTACCGGCGACACTACGGCGGTGATCTGCAAGGACTGGAACAGCGTCTCGGATATCTCGAGGACCTCGGCATCAACGCCATCTATCTCAATCCCATTTTCGAAGCTGAGAGCCACCACAAGTACGACGCAACGACCTACCTGCACGTGGATGACAACTTCGGAACGAAAGGCGACTGCGCCGCGCTCGCGGGCGTCGAGGACTTGCTCGACCCGACCACCTGGCAGTGGACGCCGACGGATCGGAGGTTTCTGCGGTTCCTGAAGACCGCGCACGAGATGGGCTTTCGCGTGATTCTCGACGGCGTGTTCAACCACGTGGGCACGCACCACTCGGCGTTTCAAGACGTCGAGTCCAACGGCCGGGAGTCGCGATTCGCCGATTGGTTCGATGTCATCAGTTGGAAGCCGTTCCGCTACAGCGGCTGGTCGGGGTCCCGCGGCTTGCCCGTCTTCAAAAAGTCGGCGCGCGGTTTCGCGTGCGACGCGGTCCGCGATCATATCTTCGCGGTGACGCGACGATGGATGGACCCGAACGGCGACGGCGACCCCAGCGACGGCGTCGACGGGTGGCGCCTCGACGTCCCCAACGACGTTCCGCGGCCTTTTTGGGTGGAATGGCGTCGCCTGGTCAAGTCGATCAATCCCGAAGCGTTCATCACCGGTGAGATCTGGGACCGGGCGGATGACTGGCTTGACGGTCGGCATTTCGACGCCGTGATGAATTACCAGTTCGCCGAAGCAGTCGTTGCGTGGGCCTTCAATCGCAAGCTCAAGATCAAGGTCTCCGAGTTGGATCGACGCCTGGCTGACCTTCGCATGGCGTATCCCGCAGGGGCCACGTATTCCTTGCAGAACCTGGTCGACAGCCACGATACGGATCGGGTGGCGTCCATGGCGTTCAATCCGGACCGGGAGTACGACCGCATGAACCGGCCCCGCGACAAAAGCTCCGGTTACGCCGACACAAAGCCCGGACCGGCGGACTACCGGCGCGTTCGACTGGTCGCATTGCTTCAGATGACTTATGTCGGCGCCCCGATGGTGTACTACGGCGACGAAGCCGGAATGTGGGGAGCCGACGATCCCACGAACCGGAAACCGATGCTGTGGACGGACCAGGAGCCGTACGACGCCCCGGAGTTCAACGCCGTCGACGTAGAACAACTGACGTTCTACACGGGTGTCATCAGTCTTCGGAACACGCAGGCGGCACTACGCGTGGGTTCGTTTCGCACTTTGCTGGTCGACGATGACAACGACGTCTGGGCGTTCGCCCGGATACACCGGCGGGAGCGAGTCGTCGTTGTGCTCAACGGGTCCAATGTCGCACGGCGCCTTCGATTACCCATCCCGGAGAAATGGCCTCGAAACTGGCGTGTGATTTTCGGAGCTTCGGAAGTCGAGCGAACGAGCGACCCGGAACTGATCGTTCGGGTTCCGCCAGTAGGTGGACTCGTGATATCGTCTACCGAGTGAACAACACGTCGCGCGACGAACGATGGTGCCGGCTTCAACTCGGGTTCGGCGTGCCCAGTTCACCAAACGCTCATGCCGGCGGCATCCATGCGTCTCCGTTCTGCGGCACTCTCGATGCGATGCGACACCGGGCAGTCGAACACTACCGCGTGCAACGGCGGATCAGCGGCCTCTGCAATCGGCGAACAAATGCACTTGCCACGCCGCCGCCGCCTCGGTATTCTCATGGATGAGATATGATGCGTCAAAATGGGTAAGCTAGACTGACGTGCCTCCAGAGAACCGGTTCGGACTGTGTGCTGGGATTCACGCGGGTTCCGGCAAGGACAACTGGGTTTTCGGGATGAACAGCAGCGTCTCGGCCTCTTGGGCACATATTGTTCCAGGCCGCGTGGGTGGCTGAGTCTCGTGAGTCGTTGGCGGTGTTCCCAGTAGGCACCCTGTCGCAACTGGGCGAATTCGAGCCGTAGTAACGTGACATTGCCGCAACGGGCGGCCAATGTAACCAGACATGGATCAAGGAGTACGGGAAATGTCCACCAGACATGGAGCAGTGACTTTGCGGTGTGCAGTAGGAGCGTTGGTTCTTGCGTCGGGGTTGGCAGTCACCGCGAGCGGAGCGATCAACGTCACGTTTGAGTTCATCGCCGGCACTGGGGACCCGGTGCCCGGGCGGGAACTTCTGAACGTTGTGTTCAACGGGCGAGCTTTTCAGCAGTTCTCGTACACGGACGGTGTACTCAGCCGACCATCGATCAACGCGGGCGGCGAGGTCGTGTTTCGCGGGGTAAGCTCCCACCCCACCAATTTCAACACCAACTCGGCGGTTGGCCTGTATGCCAAGTCACCGGGCTTTCCCTTGATCGTCTTAGCTGACACGACGACGGACGGCGGCGGCAATCCGACGTTTGCCGTTCCGGGCCAGTCGGCTGCCACGCAGTTCACTAATTTCAAGCCGCCGTTTATCAATGACCGCGGCGACGTGTTGTTTTACGCGACGTACGGAAGCGCGACGGGCAGCGGATCGGGATTCTATGCGATGACCTCGACCGGCGGTCCCATCGTCAAGATCGTCGACAGCACCGATACCGTCCCGGGCTTTCCGGGCACAACGTTTGACGGCTTCGCGTTCGGCGGCACCTTTCAACGATTCACGTTGGGGTCTCTGAATGACGTCGGACAAATCGTCTTCATGGGCGTGTTCAACGCACCGGACGACATCTACCAGGATGTAGGGCTCTACGGAACGACCGTTGGCGGTGGACTGCTCGTAAGGCTGGCGGACGCCACCGCGAGCATGACGATGGTCGATCTCGATCCGAGCATCACCATCCACGGGCTCCAGCAGGATCGGAACGCGGCGCTGAACAACGCGGGCATGGTTGTCTTCGGGGCCGACATCGGAGCCACGCCGTTCGTTGCCCAGAGGGCCATCCTCGCGGTCCCGGTCGATGGCAGCGCCGGCATTAGGACCCTGGCTCAGCGCTATCAGCCCGTGCTTCTGTCGGACGGCGTAAGCCACACGCTCTACGCCAACTTCAACGGGCACGACATCAATGACGCCGGACAGTTCATGTTCCAGCACGCGTTCTCACCCGGTGCAGGCAGCATCAATGCCCTGATCACCGGAGACGTCAACGTTCCGGGCAGTCCACTGTCGGTGGTGGTCGACAACGCCGGCGGGTTTGCCGTGCCGCAACGCCTGGGCTCCAACTTTGCCGGTATCCGCATGACGACGCTCAACGATTCCGGTCAACTGGGCTTCGACGCCCTGTCGGACGTGCCCGCCAACGGCAGCGGGGTCTATTCCACCGACCTGACCGGAAGCCAAGTGGGATTCGTCGCCGACAGCAGTACTGCTCCTTCGGGGCGACCCGCGTTGGTGTTCAACAGTTTCGGGTCGTTCGACCAACCGAACGACGGTGAGAGTGTCGTGATCAACAATTCGGGGAACATGGCTCTGACGGCCATCGCGATCAACGAGGCCGCCACCGACATCACGTTTGGGTTGTACTTCTTCGATAGCTGCACCGGGAACCTGGAGCGTCTTGTTGACGAGACGACTTCCTCACCGCTGACGCCGGTGGGCCTGGGCGACGTGTTCGCGACATCCGCTTGCGGCGGGAACCCGTGTCAGCGATTCTTCATGATGTGGGACGGCTCCAACACACGCGCGGGGCACTACCGCTCCATCAATGACAACAATGACGTCGCGTTTGTGACGGCCTTCAGCACCTTCAACGTCGGTGTCTACGTCGCGCATGTTCAGACCGCCGGGGGCGGTGGACAGGTCAGTCTTACATGCCCGCCCGATCTTGTGGCGACGACGGCGCTCGAGTGCGGCGGCGATACGAGCCCGGTCACTGCCGGATCGGCCACCGCCGTGGATGGCTGTACCGGGGTTGCGATTGCGACGACGTTCACGGACGTGAGTGTGGCGGCGTGCAGCGGCACGGAGACGATCACGCGCACTTGGACAGCGGGGACCGCCAGCTGCGTCCAGTTGATCACCACGGTCGACAGCGTCGCGCCCGCACTCATCGCTCCGGCGAACGTCACCGTGGGCTGTGCCGCATCCATCGATCCCACGAACACCGGGCAGGCGACCGCCGGTGACGCGTGCGACGTAGCCCCTGGTCTGACCTACACTGACTTGGCCTCGCCGGGAATCTGTGCACAGGCGCATGTCATCACGCGCACGTGGACCGCGACCGATGCCTGCGGCAACGCGATATCGCTCGATCAGACGATCAACGTGACGGATACGACGGCGCCGGTTCTGACCGTCCCGGCGGACGTTCAGATCGCGTGCGACGCGTCGACGGCTGCCTCGAACACCGGGCATGCCACCGCGGCTGATGACTGTGACCCAGCCCCCACCGTGACGTCCTCCGACGCGATTGCGCCGGGATCGTGCCCGCAGAACTCGGTGGTCACGCGTACGTGGACCGCCACCGACGCCTGCGGAAACGCGGTCTCGGCGAACCAGCTCATTACGCTCGTTGACGGCGCGGCGCCGACGCTGGTTGCACCGGCGGCCGCCATCGTCGAATGCGACGCCGACAGCAGTCCCACCGGCACCGGCGTTGCGACGGCGACGGACAACTGCGACGGCGCGCCATTGGTAACGTCGTCGGACGTCGCGGCGGCGGGCGTATGCCCTCAGGCGTCCCAGATTACGCGCACATGGTCAGCCACCGACGCATGCTCCAACAGCAGCGCAGCGGCCCAGTCCGTAAGCGTGGTCGATACGACCGCACCGGTGATTACGCTGAACGGACCGGCCGCGATCGTTCTGGCCGGTTGCATTGGTCAGGCGTACGTTGAACTAGGTGCGAGCGCGTCCGACAACTGTGACTCGTCCGCGATTCCGGTCTTGATCGGCGGAAGCGTCGTCGATACGGCGGTCTTGGGTATCTATGTCGTGACGTACAACGCTCAGGACGCGTGCGCGAACGCGGCAACCCAGGTCGCGCGGACGGTTGATGTGCTGGACACGACGGCTCCGGCGTTTACGAGCCTTCCCGCGGATCTGACGGTTGAATGCGAGGGCACCGCGGGCGTGCCCTTGACCAATGCGAACATCGTCGCGTTCCTCAACACGGCGGCTGCGGCCGACGCGTGCGATCCGATCGTGGGCATCACCAACAACGCGCCGGCGACGTTTCCGTTCGGTGACACGACGGTCACCTGGACCGCGACCGACGCAGCCGGGAACGCCTTCACCGCTACGCGCATTGTGCACGTCGTGGACACCGCGCCACCGGTTGTAAGCTGCCCGGCCGGTACGACCACCCCCGCGGACGCGAATTGTCTGGCGACCGTTCCGGACGTCACGGGTGGTGTTCTGGCTTCGGACACCTGCGCGGACTCCCTTGCGCTGACGATCACGCAGGTCCCGCTGGCCGGCACGCCATTGACGCGCGGCACGCACGTGATTGTCGTGACCGCGGCCGATCCGAACGGCAACAGTGCGCAATGCACGACGACACTGACTGTGGCGGACGTGTCCGCGCCCTCGTTGACGGTTCCGCTGGACCTTTCCGTCGCGTGCGACGCACCGAGCGCTCCGTCCGCCACCGGCCAGGCAACGGCGAGCGACAACTGTGACCCGGCGCCGAGCGTGACGTTCAGCGACTCGGTCACCGCGGGAACCTGTCCGGACCTGACGGTGATCGCACGGCAATGGACGGCATCGGACGCATCCGGCAATACGTCGATCGGCGGCCAGACGATCACGGTGCAGGACACGACCGGACCGTCGATCACGTGCCCGCCGGACACCGCCACCTCCGGCGGATTCGGAGGCACGGTGGTAACCTTTGCGCCGTCGGCTTCGGACGCGTGTGTCCCGAACCCGTCGGTGAGTGCCGCTCCGCCGTCGGGGTCGTTCTTTCCAACGGGCGTCACACCGGTTTCCGCGACCGCATCGGACACCTGCGGCAACGCATCGTTGGCGTGCTCCTTTAATGTCCTCGTCTCGTGTTTCGGCGTGAACCGCGCCAAGATCGGAACCAAGGACATCGCCTGTCGCGGCATCGAGGAGATCGAGTTCACCAGCATGAACGGCACCGAGGAGTTGATTTCGCTTTTCAAGGCTGAGCAGCACTCCGGCGGCGCCGAGGAGGACACCCTTCCGGTCTCGATCATTGTTGACGACGGCGTCAACGGTCCCGTGACCGTCGACACGAGCTGCACGCAGGCCGTTTTTGTCGGCGACGTGTTCGGACCATACACCGTCACCGACATTGAAAAGGACTTTGACAACCACGTGGACAATCACGGCAACAAGGTCGAACTCCGTGGTTCCTTCGTGCCGGCCGTTCCGTACGACCTGGCCACCGACGACTTCGTGATTTCCATCGACGACGGGCAAGGCAACGTCGCGGTGTTCACCATCCCCGCGGGCTCGTTTCAGATCCACGGCAGCCCCAGCAAGGGCAAGTTCAAGTTTGAAGGGACTATCGGCGTCGCACAGGTGGAAGCGAAACTCGAGGACTGCAGCTACAAGTTCGAGATGGAGAACGCAACCAACACGGGCCAATTGCTCGGGA
>JAJDDR010000255.1 GCA_029260255.1 Phycisphaerae bacterium | reverse complement strand
GGCGGAGCGCGCGGCGGAGCCGGACGCGGCGCGGACGAGCTTGGCGTTTGCGGCCATGAGGTCGTCGAGCCCGGGTGATGCGTTTTGCCAGACCTCTTCGAGGCTGCGGTGACCGAGGGTCAGTTGGACGGTCAGCTCGTCGATGTCCTGCTGCAGATCGTCGCGCGCGGCGTAGCGTGCCTGGCGGGTTTCGGGGTTGACGCGTGCGTCCGTGGGCGTGGTGTCGAGGCGTTCGATGCGGTCGCGGGCGTCGGTTTCGGCACGCTCGAGCGAATGATACCGCGTGACGGTTGCTGTGATCGCATCGCGCGCTTCCCTTACGCCTGCCGGATCGCCGTGTGTTGTCGTCTGGGCGGTGGCATCGAATTGGCGTTGCAGCGCGTCGACGTCGGTTGTCCATTCGGCGACGATTCGCTCGAGTACGATTTCGGAGGGGTCGGGTGTGTGCAGCCGGCGCTCGGATTGCCGGGCGACGCGGTCTGCGAAGTCGTCGGCGAGGGTTCGGATCGTTGATGCTGCGAGGTCGGGGTCGCGGACGGTGATTCGGGCCTCGATGGTTGACGGTGCGTTCGTCGATTCGACGCGCCAGTCGGCGAGTTCTCCCCGATTTGCGCGAAGCCATAGGAAGTCGAGCAGTTCGGTCCGGCACCAGTCGGCCGACCCGTGGACCTTGAAGCGTGCGGAGGCGTCGTAGCGAAGATCGCCGGTGGCCATGACGGCGACTGCAACGCTGATTGCGGCAAATATCGGCCAGAACACCTTGAAGGGAGTGCGGCGCTTGCTCTCGGTGTGTTGTTCGGGCGTCGCCGAGGTCGGCAGGCCTGCGGGTTCGTCCGGGGCTCGTGGCTTGCGTGGGCGCGTGCTCAGTGCGTCCGGTGACGGACCAAGGAGGTGGCCGCCGTGGAGCGCGCCATCGCTGGCTTCGCCTTCGCGGCGCGTTTCGCGGGGGTTCGCACGGATCAAGGACGACGCTCCAGCCTTGGGTGGTGACGGTCTTGGGAGGAGGATTGTACGATAGTGTCGTCGCTTCGACAACAGAGCGTCGTTCGCTGCATACGGGGGGGCGGTGCAGGTGGTGTGCGATGGGTTACGTCAGTGGAACGCGTCGTCCGGCGCGAGGCAGCGCTTTGTAGTCTGTAAACTATTTATTCAAAGTGTTTTAGGGTTCGTTCGGTGATTACGTACCGGGGTGTCGAGCGGATGGTCGGTGGGGGTTGATGCGGAATCGCGATGTCGTCGGTTTTTTGCGTTTGACAGGTTGTTGCGGATGCCTATACTCGCTGGGCTCTTGGCCGCTGTGGTGGCCGAGTACGCAAAGCCAACCCGTTGCGGATACAGCATTTGCGGACATTTGTCACGGCGTCGCCGATACGATGATGATGTTCGATCCGAGCGGAGTATGTCTGTGACCGCTTGGCGGACCGAGCGTACGACCTGAACCGCCGGGACGCTGCTGTGGCTCAGTTGGTAGAGCGCGTCCTTGGTAAGGACGAGGTCACGGGTTCGAATCCCGTCAGCAGCTTTGGGCGGCGAATCCGAGTGATCGCGGGCGTTTGCCCCGTTGCCGCAAGAAGGTCACGAAGGTGGGACACAGAGCTCTTGACGCCGAGGTGTTTTGGCGATCGTGCGGGTGACGGTTTTCCGTGTCTTGATGGAAGAAGGACTAGGGTGCGCGGACAGGTTACACCTGTGCTCAGCGAATCGAGTGGAGGATAATACAAGAGATGGCCAAAGAGGTATTTGAGCGGACTAAGCCGCACGTCAACGTTGGTACGATCGGTCACGTCGATCATGGTAAGACGACATTGTCGGCGGCGATCGCCACGGTTCAGTCGGCTAAGGGGCTGTGCAAGGCGATCAGTTACGACCAAGTGGCCAAGGCCTCGGAGTCTCAGGGTCGCCGCGATGCGACGAAGATCCTTACGATCGCGACGTCGCACGTGGAGTACGAGACCGAGAAGCGGCACTACGCGCACATCGACTGCCCTGGTCACGCTGACTACGTGAAGAACATGATCACGGGCGCCGCGCAGATGGATGGTGCTATTCTGGTGGTTTCGGCCGCGGACGGTCCGATGCCGCAGACGCGTGAGCACATCCTGCTGGCTCGTCAGGTGAACGTGCCTTATCTGGTCGTGTTTATGAACAAATGCGATCTCGTCGACGACGAGGAGCTTCTGGATCTCGTCGAGCTTGAGGTTCGCGAGTTGCTGAGCAAGTACAACTTCCCGGGCGACGACGCTCCCGTGATTCGCGGCAACGCGCTGGGTGCGTTGAACGCTCCGAAGGACGAAGCGGCGACGAAGTGCATTGCCGAGCTTCTCGCTGCCGTCGACGAGCACGTTCCCGAGCCCGAGCGGCTCCTGGACATGCCGTTCCTGATGTCGGTGGAGGACGTGTTCAGCATCAAGGGTCGTGGGACGGTCGGTACGGGTCGGATCGAGCGTGGGCAGGTCCACGTCGGCGACGCGGTGGAAATCGTCGGGTTGAACGACGCGCCGAAGAAGACCACGGTGACCGGTGTCGAGATGTTCAACAAGATGCTGGACGAGGGGATGGCGGGCGACAACGTCGGCTGCCTGCTCCGTGGTGTCGAGAAGGACGGTATCGAGCGCGGTCAGGTGCTGGCCGCTCCGGGCACGATTACGCCGCACACCAAATTCGAGTCGGAGGTTTACGTTCTGACGAAGGAAGAGGGCGGTCGCCACACGCCGTTTTTCAACGGGTACCGGCCTCAGTTCTACTTCCGCACGACGGACGTGACCGGCGCCCTGAATCTGCTCGGCACCGTCGAGATGTGCATGCCGGGCGACAACGTGACGATGTCGATCGAGCTGGGCAAGCCGATCGCGATGGAGCAGGGTTTGCGTTTTGCGGTTCGCGAAGGTGGTCGCACGGTCGGATCGGGCGTTGTGAGTAAGGTTATAGAGTAGCGGTGTTTGCCCGTGGTCGGGGACATCGTCAGCGGTGGAATAGGTGTAGGCAGCGATGGCGAAGGCACAGAAACGCGAGTACGTTTGGCTGCAGTGCATGGAGACGGGCGACCTGAACTACCGCACTTCGGTGAACGTCCAGGGTGGCGTTCCGAAGCTGCAACTGAAGAAGTACAGCCCTCGCCTGCGCAAGCGAACGATGCACAAGATCAAGCGGAAATGACTCGCGGTAACGAACGAACGAACGGACTCCGCCGGGAGGAGCGTAGCTCAATTGGCAGAGCACCGGTTTCCAAAACCGGCGGTTGGGGGTTCAAGTCCCTCCGCTCCTGTTCGTTTGGAAACTCGTGGACCGGACTGAGTTGCGGCGGTGCGACGCCCCGGAAGGCGCGAACGCGGGCAACAACGGCGGGTAGTTCTGAATATGGGAAAAACATCGAGATCATCCTCGAATTCTGAATCGCACGGCGAGATGGGAGGTGGATCGGTGGCGACCGCGGATGCTGACAGTGCCGGCCTCGAGTCGTCCGATGATCGCTCGCCGCGGAGTCCTGACCGCGCGGGCGTTCCGAAGAGTGCCGTGCCGCGCCGGGATCGGCCATTCTTCGAGGTCTACAAGCCGGGTCAGGGCTATTACACTCGCATGTGTACTGCGGTGGGCGGCGGCGTTCTGATTCTGGGCGCGGGGAACTTTCTGTTCAACCAGTTGGAAGCATTCGTGGGCGATGCGACGTGGACCAAGTGGATGCAGATGGGTGTTCCTGCGCTGGTCGTGGTCGGGTTGGGATTGGCTCTGTACTGGTTGGTCGGCGTGAAGCGCGGGACCTGCGACTTTCTGATCGCCACCGAGGGCGAGATGAAGAAGGTGAGTTGGTCGAGCCGCAACGAGCTGGTCGGCTCGACGAAGGTGGTCATCGTGACGACGCTGTTCATGGCGTTGTTGTTGTTCGTCGTCGACATGCTGTTCATCGAGTTCTTCCGGTTCATCAACGTTCTGGAGAGCGCGACGTGATGATGGTGGAGTCGCAGCCACAGCCTGAGTCGCCCGCGACGGCGCCCGGAATGGCGTGGTACGTTCTGAGGGTGGCGTCAAACAAGGAGGAGCGCGTCCGCGAGTCTCTCGAGCGGAAGGTGAAGATCGAGGGGCTGGAGGGCCGCGTGGGTCGCATCCTCGTTCCGACCGTGAAGGAGCGGCGGATGAAGGGCGGTCAGGTTCGCGTGACCGAGCGCAAGCTGTACCCGGGCTATGTGTTCGTGGAGATGGAGACTCAGGAAGACGGCTCGATTTTCGAGGACGTCTGGTTCACCATCAAGGAGTCGAGCGGCGTCGGCGATTTCATCGCGTCGGCGGGCAAGCCGATCTGCATGGCCGAGCATGAGGTCGGTGCGATGTTGGCCGCCTGCGAGAAGTCGGAAGAAGCGCCGGGGTTGAGTGGTCTGGACCTGAAGAAGGGCGAGCCGGTCAAGATCACCGAGGGGAGTTTCGAGAATTTCGAGGGTTCGATCGAGTCCGTGGACGAGCGTCGCGGGATGGTGACGGTGGTTCTGGAGGTCTTCGGGCGATCGACTCCGGTTGAAGTGGAATACTGGATGGTCGAGCGCACGTGACCGTTTGTGTCGCGAGCGTTTTGGCGGATAGGTGAGGAGCTGTCGTGGCGAAGGGAAAAAAGATAACGGCCACCATCAAGCTGCAGGCACCTGGTGGGCAGGCGACGCCGTCGCCGCCGATCGGTCCGGCGTTGGGCCAGCACGGCGTGAACATCGGGCAGTTCGTGCAGCAGTTCAACGCTTCGACGACTCAACTGAACGGGATGCTGGTGACGGTGGTCATCTCGGTCTACTCGGATCGTTCATTCACTTATGAAGTCAAGAGTCCGCCGGCGGCGGTGCTGCTGAAGGACGCTGCCGGTCTCGCCAAGGGCAGCGGCGTCCCGCATCGCGAGAAGGTCGGGACGGTGACGCAGGCTCAGGTACGCGAGATGGCCGAGCGCAAGATGGCGGATCTGAATGCGACGAGCACGGAAGGCGCGATGCTGCAGATTGCCGGCACGGCGCGTTCGATGGGGATTGACATAGTCGACTAAGCCTGGCCGATGGAAGATCGGCGGAGATGGGTCATGCCGCAAAGAAGCGTTCGGTATCGCAAGCAGGTTGAGATCGTCGGCGGGTCGTCCGAGCCGGTGTCCGTTGACGAGGGCATCGAACGGATTAAGAAGTTCGCGGCGGTCGGTGCCGACCGAAGCTACAAGAACGGTCGCAAGCGCAAGGCGTTCGATCAGACGGTGGAGTTGGTCTTGCATCTCGGTATCGACCCGAAGCAGGCGGATCAGATGCTCCGCGGCGCCATTTCGCTTCCCAAGGGCACCGGCCGCACGCAGCGGGTCATCGCGTTCTGCGATGAGTCGATGGCGGAAGCCGCCAAGGCGGCGGGCGCGGTCGACGCGGGTTCCGACGAATTGGTTGACCGGGTGAGCAAGGGGTGGATGGATTTTGATGTTGCCGTTTCCCACCCGCAGTTGATGGGCAAGGTCGGCAAGCTCGGTCGTGTTCTTGGTCCGCAGGGCAAGATGCCGTCTCCCAAAGCGGGAACGGTGACCGCGGATGTCGAGGCGGCTGTCCGGGATTACTCGGCGGGCAAGCTCGAATACCGCAACGACAGCGGCGGCAACATCCACCTGCCGGTCGGCAAGGTGGGGTTCGACACGGCCGACTTGAAGGAGAACATCGAGGCCGTCGTGTCGCACATGGTGAGGATCAAGCCGTCGGCGTCGAAGGGGCATTACCTCAAGCGTGCCTGTTTGTCTGGCACTTGCACTCCGTCGGTTACGGTGTCCGTGGGTTGATGCGCCTTGGGTCGGTTTGGACCTGAGGAGGATAAGGCGAGACAATGAGCAAGCAACTGAAGACTCTCATCACGGACACGCTGCGATCCCGCTATGAGGGGGTCGATTCGGCGTGTGTCGTTGATGTGACTGGGCTGACGGTGGAGGACGCCCAGCGGGTGCGCCGGGCGCTGGCGGCGAAGCGCATCGAGTTGATGGTGGTGAAGAACAGCCTGGCGCGCCGTGCTCTTGACGGCGGTCCGCTGGAGAGTTTGGGCAGGGACCTGGCCGGTCCGTGCGCGCTGGTGACCGGCGGCGACTCGGTGATCGACGTGGCCCGCGAGGTGGTCAAGCTCGCCGGCGAGTTTCCCAAGCTGATCCTCAAACGGGGGATCATGGACGGCGATCCGGAAGTCACCGAGGTGGCCGAGCTTGCCAAGTTGAAGGGCAAGTCCGAACTGTTGAGTGACATCGCGATGTTGATGGCGTCGCCTGGGCGTGCGATCGCCGGTTGCGTGGGTTCCCCCGCGGGGCGCATCGCGGGTTGTTTGAAGGCGATCGTGGAGAAGGGCTAGACGCAAGTCGCCCGTGTGCAGCGTTTCAGTTATTGGACCCTGATCCGTGACTTGAATCGGGAGGTCTGCCTTCGGGGTGGATGAAATGGCGCTGCGTCGGCGCCGCCTGTCGGTACGACGGATTGAGATATTTCGGAGTCGTAAGTGATGGCAGAGGCCCCCGCCAAGGAGTTCAGCGCAGACATTTCCGCGCTGGCCGAGAAGATTGTGTTGTTGACGGTCAAGGATGCGCAGTGCCTGGTTGACTGCTTGAAAGAAGTGCATGGCATCGAGCCCGCCGGCGGCGGCGTGGTCATGGCCGCCGCAGGTGGCGGTGAAGGTGCCGCGGAGGTAGAGGAGCAGACGCAGTTCGACGTCATGCTGGCCGCTATCGGCGACAAGAAGATCCAGGTGATCAAGGCCGTGCGCGCGGCGACGGGGCTGGGTCTGAAGGAGGCCAAGGAGTTGGTCGAGGCCGCTCCGACGGCTGTGAAGGAAGGCTTGTCGAAGGACGACGCCGACAAGCTGAAGGCGGAACTCGAAGAAGCGGGCGCCGCCGTTGAGATCAAGTAGTTCGTCGTTCGCGCCGCGAGGCGGGGCGTGTCCGGGCATCGTCGGCTCGGTCTCGTTTCCGGGTTGCGGGACGGTATTGAGACGGACTTCACGACGCGAAGCTATGCGCGGATCGCCGCGCGGTTCGGAATTGGCTGAATCGCGCTGATCGCTTTCGATCGCGCCGCGCTCTTCCATACTTTCGTCGCCGGGCGGGACCGGCCGAATTGCCTTCACCTGGCGGTGAGGGCGGGCGCCAGTGGATGGCAGCCTTGGGACATTCGGTCGAACAGATTGCTCTGGCGTCGACGGATCGTCCCTTCCCGATAGATTTTTCCGCGTGTTTCCGCGGGCCGGGTGCGTCCGGTCGGCGGTTGTGCCGCGCAACTGCGCTGCGCCGTCGGGCGTTGGCGGAGTCGCCTGAGAAGGGTCTTGGCCATGAATAAGAGACGGACGGTTCGAAGCTTCGGCAAGCTGGGTGACGCCAAGCGTATCCCGAACCTGATCGACATTCAGACGGAATCCTACAGTCGCTTCCTTCAGGAGGACTGCGACCCGCTGAAGCGGGCCGCTCGGGGGCTGGAGGGTATTCTGCGCGAGTCGTTCCCGATCGAGAGCTACGACGGCAACATCGCGTTGCACTACGTCAACTACGAGTTGGGCACGGCGCGGTACACGCCGGACGAATGCCGGCAGCTTCGTTTGACGTACGGGATGCCGTTCCGTATCCGCCTGCGTTTGATCCGCAAGGACAGCGACGAGATCCAGGAAGACCTGATCTACATCGGCGAGATGCCGATCATGATCGGGGGCGGCGAGTTCATCATCAACGGCGCCGAGCGGGTCATCGTGTCGCAGCTTCACCGCAGCCCGGGCGTGGACTTCGTGAAGGATCAGGACGAGGGCGACCGCGCGTTTCACGCCTGCCGGATCATCCCTGAGCGAGGCAGCTGGATCGAGGTCAACGTCACCAAGAAGGACCTGCTGGCCGTCCGCATCGACCAATCGAGCAAGATCGCCGCGACGACGTTCATCCGCTCGATGAGCGAGGAGTACGGAAGCGACGAGGCGATCGTCAAGACGTTTCACAAGACCAAGACCGTTCGAGTGGGGCAGCTCAAGCCGGAGATGTACAGCGTCACGACGATCGCGGACGAGGAGACCGGCGAGGAGTTGGTCAAGGCGGGTTGTCAGTTGGGTGACGCCGTCACGCGGTTGCAGGACTCGGACATCAAGCAGGTGCAGGTCATCGTCGACGTCACCGACCCGCTGATTCTGAACACACTGGCCGACGACGGGGCGCGGTCGCACGAAGAGGCGCTGCTGAAGATCTACAGCCGCCTGCGTCCGGGGAACCCGCCGCAATTGGACAAAGCACGCAAACTGTTCCACGAGAAGTTTTTCGATGACAACCGCTACCGGCTGGGCAAGGTCGGTCGGTTCCGTCTGAACCGGAAGCTGGAGGCGCAGGTCGACGACTCGATCATGGTTCTGCGGGTTGACGACGTGATTGCGTGCGTTCGGTACCTGTTGCAGTTGCGCACGGGCGAATCGCGTTTCGAGGTTGACGACATCGACCATCTGGGCAACCGCCGCCTGCGGACGATCGACGAGCTGGCGGCCGACGAGATTCGCAAGGGGTTCCTGAAGCTGCGCCGCACGGTTCAAGAGCGGATGAGCATGAAGGACCCGGACCAGATCGGGCGCATCGCGGAGCTGATCAACACCAAATCGGTCAGTTCGAGCATCGATTTCTTCTTCGGGCGCAGCGAGCTGTCGCAGGTGGTTGATCAGACCAATCCGCTCTCTCAGTTGACGCACGAGCGGCGGCTTTCGGCACTGGGTCCGGGCGGTCTGAATCGAAAGCGTGCCGGGTTTGAGGTGCGCGACGTCCATATCAGCCACTATGGGCGCATCTGCCCGATCGAGACGCCGGAAGGCACGAACATCGGCCTGATCGCGTCTCTGAGTATCTACAGCGACGTGGACGACTACGGCTTTCTGGTTACGCCGTATCGCACGGTGAAAAACGGCAAGGTGTCGGCGGACGTCACCTTTCTACGCGCGGACGAGGAAATGCGCCACATCCTGGCGCCGCCGGAAGCCATCAATCCGAAAACCGGGGACCTGCGCGGCGGGCACCTGATCGTCCGGGCGCACGGCGAGTTGAGTCAGGCCGACGCCGGCGACGTTGCCTACGTGGACATGTCTCCCAAGCAGACGGTCGGCGTGTCCGCGGCGTTGATTCCGTTTCTGGAGCACGATGACGCGAACCGGGCGCTGATGGGCTCGAACATGCAGCGGCAGGCGGTGCCGTTGTTGATGGTCGATCCGCCGGTGGTGGGGACCGGAGTCGAGCGCGCCGTCGCGGAAAACAGCGGGATGGTGGTGAAGGCCCGGAAAGCGGGAAAAGTAACGTACGTCGACGCGCTGCGCATCCTGACCGACGACACCGAAGAGTACGTGCTGCGTAAGTTCCAGGGGCTCAACGAGCGGACGTGCCTGAACCAGACGCCCGTGGTGCGCGTCGGCGACCGGGTCGCGGTGGATCAGATCATCGCGGACGGACCGGCGACGCGTGACGGCGAGCTGGCACTCGGCAAGAACGTCCTCGTGGGCTTCATGACGTACGACGGGTACAACTTCGAGGACGCGATCATCATCAGTGAGCGTCTGGTGAAGGAGGACGTTTTCACGAGCATCCACATCGACGAATACGACGTCGAGATCCGCGAGACGAAACTCGGGCGCGAGGAGTTCACCAACGACATTCCGAACGTGAGCGAGAGAGCCCTCGGGCGGCTCGATGAGAACGGCGTGGTGTGCGTCGGGACGAAGGTCGTGGCGGGCGACATCCTCGTTGGCAAGGTGAGTCCGAAGTCCAAGAGCGAGCTCAGCCCGGAGGAGAAGCTGCTGCATGCGATCTTCGGCCGGGCGGGTGAGGACGTGAAGAACGACTCTCTGGAACTGCCCGCCGGCGAGCAGGGCATCGTCATCGACACCAAGCGTTTCAGCCGGCGCGTGCACAAGACGGACGACCAGAAGAAGCAACTCGACGAGGAAGCGAACGCATTTGCCGTCGAGATGAACAAGAGCGTGGTTACCACGTTCAAGCAGATGTGCGCGGAGATCATGAGCACCACCGGATCGGAGATGGTGGACAGTACGACCCGGCAGATCGTCGGCAAGAGCGATCTCGACGAGGTGATCCTGGAGCAGATCGAGAGTTTCACGCCGCAGGTGGAAGCGCGCGACCTCAAGTGGATCAAGCCGGCGTCCAACCGCGAGAAGGTGATGCAAGTGGTCGACCGGTATTGGCCTCGGATCGGGGATCTCGCCGCCGAGCGCGACCGCAAGGTTTCGCAGATGAAGCGCGGGGACGAGTTGCCGTCTGGGGTGCTGGAGATGGTCAAGGTCTATGTGGCCACCAAGCGATCGTTGTCGGTCGGCGACAAGATGGCGGGTAGACACGGCAACAAGGGTGTGATCGCGCGCATTCTCCGGGAGGAGGACATGCCGTTCCTGGAGGACGGCACGCCGCTCGATATCATGCTGAATCCGCTGGGCGTGCCCTCCCGTATGAACGTCGGCCAGATCCTGGAGACCTATTTGGGATGGGCGGCGCGCATCTGCGGGTTCCAGGCCATTACGCCGGTGTTCGACGGCGCGAGCGAGGGCGAGATTCACTCTGCGATCGAGGAAGCCAACGCGACGGTCGTGGAGATGAAGAAGGACGTTGCGTCCATCGGGGCGCGACGCAACGGCGATCGTCAGGTACTCGCCGAGATGCCGCACGGCGGGAAGATCACGCTGTACGATGGTCGAACCGGCGAGCCGCTCGATCAGGCGGTGACGGTCGGGTTCATCTACATGCTGAAGCTGCATCACCTCGTCGACGACAAGATTCACGCTCGTGCGACGGGTCCGTACAGCTTGATCACGCAGCAACCGCTGGGTGGCAAGGCTCGAACGGGTGGGCAGCGTTTCGGTGAGATGGAGGTCTGGGGTCTCGAGGCATACGGTGCGGCGTATGTTCTCCAGGAGTTGCTGACGGTCAAGAGCGACGACGTGGAAGGTCGCACCAAGCTGTACGAATCGATGGTCAAGGGGCAGAACACGCTGGAGGCCGGGACGCCGGTTTCGTTCGACGTGCTCTGCAACGAGATACGGGGGTTGGGGCTGAACATTCAGCTCGAAAAGAAGCGTGTGATCTGAGTTGCTTTCGGATCGTGGCATGCGTCGGTTGGTTTTGGAGCCATTGCGATGAATGACATTCGCTTTGAAACGGTGGAGCACATTGAGGTGTCGGAGCTGGCGGAGTTCTATGAGCGCCAAGGGCACCGCACGACGACTTCACCGGAGAAACTGGAGCGCATGGTGGAGCAGTGCTTCTGCTTCGTGACCGCGCGTCAAGGCTCGCGCCTGGTGGGCGTGGCGCATGGTTTGACGGACGGCATCCGGGGCTATCTTGCTGAGTGCAAGCTGGTTCCGGAGTTGCAGGGTCCTGCGGCGGTGACGCGTCAGGACGGGCGCGTCGAGCACGACCGCGAAGGGATCGCGCGGACCATGGCATCACGCGTGATCGACGCCCTGCGCGACTCCGGTGTCGAGGAGATCCACGTGCTGGCCTACGGCACGGAGGTTGATTTCTGCGAGGACCTGGGGTTCAAGAAGGTGGGCGGCATGGTTGCGTTACGCCTGGATGTGGAGGCCGAGGCGCCGGTCGCCACGGGGGCTGCGTCATAGAACGGCGGGTGTGTGCTTCGGTCGTGCGTTGCGTCAGCGGTCAGGTTCTTGCGAAAATGTGATGAGAGGTTAGTCCCTCATGCTTGGTAACATATACGATCGTATCAACGACTATGGGAACGTTCGGGTCTCGCTGGCGTCGCCCAACGACATCCGTGCCTGGTCCTTCGGCGAGGTCAAGAAGCCGGAGACGATCAACTACCGAACGTACCGTGCGGAAAAGGACGGTCTGTTCTGCGAGCGCATTTTCGGTCCCGAGCGGGACTGGGAATGCGCATGCGGCAAGTACAAAGGAACCAAGCACAAGGGCATCATCTGCGACCGGTGCGGGGTCAAGGTCACCCACTCGCGCGTGCGGCGGAAGCGGATGGGGCACATCAACCTGGCCGCTCCGGTGGTGCACATCTGGTTCTTCAAGGCGACGCCTTCGCGTTTGGGGAATCTGCTCGGGATCAAAACCGCGGATCTCGAGAAGGTCGTGTACTTCCAGGATTACCTGGTGATCGATCCGGGCGACACGCCGCTGAAGGAGTGCCAGCTTCTGACGGAAGAGGAGTTCCGGGCGGCGCAAGAGAAATACGGGCATTCATTCACGGCCAAAATGGGCGCCGAAGCGGTCAAGGATCTGCTCGGCGCGATCAACCTCGCGGAGGTGTCGGCGACACTGCGCGAGGGTCTGGACAAGACCAACAGCCAGCAGAAGATCAAGGAGCTGAGCAAGCGTCTGAAGGTCGTTGAAGCGCTGCGCAACTCGGAAAACGATCCGACCTGGATGGTGCTCGAGGTGATCCCGGTGATTCCGCCGGATCTCCGCCCTCTCGTTCTGCTGGACAGCGGAAACTTCGCGACCAGCGACCTCAATGACCTGTACCGCCGGATCATTAACCGCAACAACCGGCTGAAGAAACTGGTCGACCTGAATGCTCCCGAGGTCATTATCCAAAACGAAAAGCGGATGCTCCAGCAGGCGGTCGACGCGCTGTTCGACAACGGTCGATGCCGCCGGCCGGTGTTGGGTTCGAGCAACCGCCCGCTGAAATCCCTGACGGACATGATCAAGGGCAAGCAGGGGCGCTTCCGGGAGAACCTGCTGGGCAAGCGTGTGGACTACTCCGCGCGTTCGGTCATCGTGGTCGGTCCCGAGTTGAAGCTCAATCAGTGTGGTCTGCCCAAACCGATCGCGCTCGAGTTGTATCAGCCGTTCATCATCCGCAAGCTCAAGGAGCGCGGTCTGGCGGACACGATCAAGAGCGCGAAGAAGATGCTGGAACGGCAGGACCAGGAGATCTGGGACATCCTCGAGGAGGTCATCCACAACCACCCGGTACTGCTGAACCGCGCCCCCACACTGCATCGCATGAGCATCCAGGGCTTCCAGCCGGTGCTGGTCGAGGGGAACGCGATCAAGATTCACCCGCTGGTGTGCCGTGGGTTCAACGCCGACTTCGACGGCGACCAGATGGCGGTACACCTTCCGCTGTCGATCGAGGCACAGGCTGAAGCGCACGTGCTGCTGATGTCGACGAACAACATCTTCGGACCGGCCAACGGCTCGCCGATCATGTCGCCGTCACAGGACATCGTGTTGGGAATCTTCTATCTGACGACGGCGCACATCAGCAAACGCGGTGAGGAGAAGGAGATGCGGCACTTCGCGTCGCCGTACGAGGCGATGTACGCGAACTCGCTGGGTAAGGTGGGTCTTCACGAGTACGTCCGCGTGCGCGTGCCGTACAAGGCGATTCTCGAGGATCTCAAAGACCAGCCCCGTCCACTGAAGGTCAACGAGTTGGTCACCACGACGGTCGGTCGGCTGATCTTCAACGATATCCTCCCCGAGGGCATGAGCCTCTACAATCTGTCGCTCTCCCAAAAGGGTGCAGCGCGAGTCATCGCGGACTGCCACCGGGAACTGGGCCGGTCGGCGACCATCGACCTGCTGGACGACATCAAGTCGATCGGATTCAAGCAGAGCACGCTGGCGGGGCTGTCCTTCGGCGTTCTCGATATGCGTATCCCCGCGGCGAAGGGGAAGATCATCGACGCGGCCCAGAAGCGTGTCGATCGCATCGAGCGCAGCTTCACGCAGGGTGCGCTAACGCCGATGGAGCGCTACAACCAGCTCATCGACGTTTGGATCCACGCTCGCGAGTTGGTGACTGAGGAGATGATGAAGGAGCTGCTCTCGGACCATCGGCTGCCGGACAACCGGTACGCCATGCCCGGTGACGAGGGAGCGAAGCCCTACCTCAACCCGATCTTCCTGATGACCGAGTCCGGCGCCCGAGGCAGCGTCGACCAGATCCGGCAATTGAGCGGGATGCGCGCCTTGATGGCGAAGCCCTCCGGTGAGATCATCGAAACACCGATCACGGCGAACTTCCGCGAGGGGCTGTCCGTGCTTCAGTACTTCAGCTCGACGCATGGGGCGCGCAAGGGTCTGGCGGATACCGCGCTGAAGACCGCGGACTCCGGCTACTTGACGCGCAAACTGGCCGACGTCGCCCAGAACGTGATCGTCAATCTCAAGGACTGCGGGACGATCAAGGGACTCAGCAAATGGACCACGTACAAGGGTGAGGAGATCGATATTCCGCTACGCGACCGGATCATCGGGCGCACCGCCCGCGATCCGATTCGCAACCCCATCACCGATCAGTTGATCGTCAATGAGAATGACATGATCTCCCAGGAGATCGCCAGGCAGATCGAGGAACTGGGTCTCGACAAGATACGCGTGCGCAGCCCGCTGACCTGCGAGAGCCCGCTCGGAATGTGCGCCAAATGCTACGGTTGGGACATGTCGACAAGCCAGCAGGTCGAAGAGGGGATGGCCGTCGGGATCATCGGCGCTCAGTCAATCGGCGAGCCCGGCACGCAGTTGACGATGCGTACGTTCCACACCGGCGGCGTCGCGTCGCACTCTGTGATCGACAACGAGATCCGCGCGGGTCAAGCCGGCACGATCGCGTTCGTGGACCCGGATCTGGCCGTCAAAGTGCCAGCGTACGGCGACCGGGAAGCGAATGTGGTGACGCTCAAGCGCAACGGCGAGATTGCCATTCGCGATGATAAGGACCGCGAGTTGGAGCGTTACAAAGTTCCGTACGGCGCGGAGATTGCGGTTGAAAACGGTCAGAAGGTGGTCTCGGGCACGGTGGTGATCTCGTGGGATCCGCACCTCACGCCGATCCTCGCAGAGGTGGGCGGATTCGTCCGCTTCCAGGACATCGCCGAGGGCGAAACGGTGCGTCTCGAGCAGGAACGGTCGGACGCGAAGTACCTGGTCATCGAGCACAAGGGTGAGAAGCACCCACAGATCGTTATCGAGGACAAGGAAGGGCACGTTCTGGACTACCACTACCTGCCGGCGAAGGCCAGGATCGAGGTGGTCGAGGGGCAGGAGGTGTTCCCCGGTATCGAACTGGCCCGCCAGCCGCGTGCGATCGCGGGTACGCAGGACATCACCGGTGGCCTGCCGCGCGTTACTGAGATTTTCGAGGCGCGCAAGCCCAAGGATCCGGCGGTGATGGCCGAGATCTCCGGTGAGGTCGAGATCAGACCCGACAAGCGCCGCGGCAAGATGACCATCATCGTCAAGAGCGATGCGGGGATCGAGAAGGAGCACCACGTACCGCAGGACCGCCAGTTGCTCGTTCACGCGGGTGACACGGTCGAGGCGGGCGATCAGCTCATTGAAGGCCCGATGGTGCCGCACGACATCCTCCGGATCAAGGGTGAAGAGTCGCTACAGCAGTATTTGATTGCTGAAGTTCAGTCGGTGTATCGGTCGCAGAACGTGACCATCAACGACAAGCACATCGAGGTGATCGTCGGTCAGATGCTACGCAAGGTGAAGGTGGAATCGCCGGGCGACTCGTCGTTCCTTCCGGGCGAGTTGGTCGACAAGTTCCGGTTCCGTGCGGAGAACGCCCGGTTGTCCAAGAGCGTCAAGATCAGCGACTCGGGTGACGCGGATATCGAGGTCGGAGCGATCATCGCCAAAACCGACCTGGCCGACATCAACGAGAAAGTCGAGGAAGAAGGCGGCGAGCCCGCCCGGGGCAAACGCCCGAAACAGGCGAGTGCCTCGACCATGCTGCTGGGAATCACCAAGGCGAGTCTCCAGAGTGAGTCGTTTATCTCGGCCGCGTCGTTCCAGGAGACGACCAAGGTGCTGACCGAGGCCGCGATTTCCAGCGCCGACGACACGCTTGTGGGCCTGAAGGAGAACGTCATCCTAGGCCACCTGATTCCCGCAGGCACCGCGTTCAAGCCGCACCTGGGCATCCGTGTGCGCCAGATCGGCGAGCCGCTGCCGATTCCGGAAGAGGTCCCCGGCGAGGTTGGAATGCACAGCGAGTCTGCGATGCAGGCGTACCTTGGGGCGTCGGGCGGCGCCGGGACCGCGACCGCGGTGCAGACCTTGCCTTCGACGGCCGAGACGCTGCTGGCGGGCAGGCTGGTGATTGATTCGGGCACGGCGGCCGCGGACGTCGAAGCCGCCGCGGTGGCGGCCGGTTTGATTGCTCAGAGCGTGATAGCGGCGGGTCCGGACGGTCCGGCTGCCGGCGATGACCAAGGCGACGCGGATTCAAACTAGGCGGAACAGGCATTGCCATTTGCGGTGGCGTGCGATTATAGTACCGCGACAATCCATGTGCCGGGTGGTCACAGATTGATAGATACAGCGTAACGAGGGGCATCGATGCCAACAACGAATCAGCTGGTCCGTCGTGGACGGAGAATTGCGGCCAAGAAATCCAAGGTCCGCGACCTGAACGGGTGTCCCCAACGCCGCGGCGTGTGTCTGATCGTGAAGACGCAGACGCCGAAGAAGCCGAATTCCGCGCTCCGGAAGGTCGCTCGTGTGCGGCTGACCAACGGGAAAGAGGTTACCGCGTATATCGGTGGCATCGACCACAACCTGCAGGAGCACTCGATCGTTCTAGTGCGCGGCGGCAGAGTCCGTGACCTGCCGGGTGTGCGTTACCACATCGTGCGCGGCGCGCTGGACTGCTCGGCGGTCGAGGGTGACAAGGAGAACCGTCAGCGGAATCAGGGCCGCAGCAAGTACGGCGTGAAGCGTCGGAAGAAGTGATGAGGGAAGCCCGCTTTCAGAACGTCGCTTCGTCCAGTCTGGTGCTGCCGTCGGCGGCGGTGCACACGGTGGCGGGTGTGGTCGGGTTCTGTCTGCTCACCGCCCTGGGGGCTTACGTTCGCGTGCCGGTTCCGGGAACGCCGGTGCCGATGACGCTGCAGCTGGTGGCCGTGCTTCTCGCGGGGTTCTGTCTTTCGCCGCGCCAAGCGGCGGCGTCGATGGGTCTGTATGTCGCGGTCGGTATTCTCGGAATGCCGGTTTTCGCCGCCGGGTCCGCGGGTGTCGTGGGTCTGACCGGCGGTTACATCGTCGGTTTTGTGTTCGCGGCCGCGGCGCTGTCGGGCGTGTGTGGTGACAGCCGATCGCTGCTGCGGCGGAGTTTCGCCGCGGTTGTGGCTGTGTTGGTTGTTCTTGGTTGTGGTGTGCTTTGGCAGGCGGCGCTGTTCGGCGTCGGATTGATGGACGCGATGCGGTTCGGTGCGCTGCCGTTCCTTCCGAAAGCGGGTGTTGAGGTGTGTCTGGTTCTGACGGCGGTCCGCTCATTCGACGCGCTGCGAGCGCGTCGAGCGGCCGACGAAGTCGAACGAGGGTCGTGCAACGATGGCGTATAAGAGATTCACGAAGTCTGTCGAGCAGTTGAAGCCGGATCCGCGATACGGCAGCAAGGTGGTGTCCAAGTTCATCAACTGCCTGATGTATGACGGCAAGAAGAGCGTAGCCTCGAAGGTGTTCTACGACTCGATGGACATCATCGCCAAGCGCATCAAGGACGTTCCTCCGATCGAGGTGTTCGAGACGGCCGTGGAGAACTGCAAGCCGAACATCGAGGTGCGATCCAAACGCGTCGGCGGTTCGAACTACCAGGTGCCGATGCAGGTCAACAAGAAGCGCCGCCAGACACTGGCCATGCGCTGGCTGATCTCGGCGATTCAGTCCAAGAAGGGACGAGCGACCCGGGAGTATCTCGCCCAGGAGATCCTCGACGCCTACAAGGGTGATGGCACCGCGATGCAAACCCGCGAGAACATTCATCGCATGGCCGACGCCAACAAGGCGTTTGCGCACTTCGCCTGGTAGGACTCCCGACGACGCGTGCGGACACCGGTCCGCACGCCGTGCCCCGGCCGGGTCCGGGGTCCGCCGGTCCGCGCCGAGCGGGCGAATCCTTCACTTTCTTCAACGATTTGCGTATAATCAGGAAGCCTCGGCGTCGCCAGCGCGCCGCTGCCGGTGGAAAGCGCATGATGGCTTGCTCTGAGATGCTGACAGAATTCCGCTAGCCCTGCCCGGCACGCGTCGGCGGGAGCCGGTGTGTGCGTTCCCTCAGTGCGATGATGGACCGCCCGAAGCCGCGGCGACGTTGCCCGGCAGAGGTGGCGTGAATCACCGAACTTGCCGATGACAACGATCGAGATCGTGCGATGAGTGTGGATCTAAGACAAGTTCGCAACATCGGAATCGCCGCCCACATCGACGCCGGCAAGACCACGACCACCGAACGCATCCTGTTTTACACCGGGCGAACGCATCGGATGGGCGAAGTCGATGACGGCACGACGACGACCGATTTCGACCAGCAGGAGCAACAGCGCGGCATCACGATCTACTCCGCCGCGGTGAGCTGTCCCTGGAAGGGGCACACCATCAACCTGATCGACACCCCGGGCCACGTCGATTTCACCGCGGAAGTCGAGCGGTCGCTGCGTGTCCTGGACGGCATGATTGCGGTGTTCGATGCCAAGGAGGGGGTCGAAGCCCAAAGCGAGACGGTCTGGCGGCAGGCGGACAAGTACGCGGTTCCCCGGCTGTGTCTGATCAACAAGATGGACAAGATGGGCGCAGACTTTGAGGCGTCGGTTGATTCCATCCGTCAACGCCTGGCCGCCAATCCGATCGCGATCCAGATTCCGATGGGCGCGGAGAGCGCGTTCGTCGGTCTGATCGACCTGCTGACCATGCGCGCCATCTACTGGACCGACGCGGGGCAGGGCACGCGCTACGAGGAACGGGACATTCCGCCCGAGTATCTCGAGTCGGCACGCAAGTGGCGGCATGAGCTCGAAGAACGGCTCGCCGAAGTGTCCGAGCCGTTGATGAACCGTTACGTCAACGAGGAACCCATCAGCGAGGAGGAGTTGATACCGGCGCTTCGCGAAGCGACGGTGTCGAACCAGGTTCAGCCGGTGCTGTGCGGGTCTGCGCTGCGGTACAAAGGGGTCCAACTTCTGTTGGACGCGGTGTGTCGGTACCTCCCATCGCCGCTGGACGTGCCGCCGGCCGTCGCGCGCTCGGCGGACGGGAAACATCGCGAGATCACGCTCGAGCCCGACGCCGACGCCCCGTTCGCCGGACTGGTCTTCAAGATCGTCGCGGAAAAGCCGGTGGACCTGTTCTACGTGCGCGTCTACTCGGGCACGCTTCATACGTCCCGGCGCGTGCATGACCCCACAACGGGCCGAAAGGAGAACATCACGCGCATTTTTCGCATGTTTGCCAAGAAGCGCGAACAACTGGAGCAGGCGTCGGCCGGCGACATCGTGGCCGTGATCGGCCCGAAGGACGCGCTGACAGGCCACACGCTCTGCGATCCGCGGCACCCGGTGCTCCTCGAGCAGATCGAGTTTCCCGAGACGGTGATCAGCCGATCGGTCGAGCCGAAGTCGTCCCGCGACCGCGACAAGTTGCTCGCCGCCCTGCGTGCCCTGGGTCGGCAGGACCCGACGTTCAACGTTCATATCAACAGCGAAACGGGCCAAATGCTCATGTCCGGAATGGGCGAATTACACCTCGACGTTCTGGTCGGGCGGCTGCTCACTGACATGAACGTCGACGTCAACGTCGGTCAGCCACGCGTGTCGTTCCGCGAGACGGTGACGCGCGCCGCCGAGGCGGAAGGGCGGTTCATCCGCCAGACTGGCGGACGTGGTCACTACGCCGTGGTCAAGCTCAAGGTCGAGCCGCTTCCATGTGATGCAGATGGTGAACTATCACAGTTCGTGAACGCAACGCGCGCGGGCGTCCTGGCGCCCGAGTACATCAAAGCAGTGGAACAGGGTGTCAGGGACTCGGCGCTCTGCGGTGTGGTCAACGGGAGTCGCGTGATCCACTGGAAAGCGACGTTGGTGGACGGTCAGGAGCACGACGAGGACAGCTCTGAAATGGCCTTCGAGCACGCGGCGAGCATGGCCTTCGACGCCGCGATGCGCGCCGCCGAACCCGTGCTCCTGGAACCGCTGATGAAGGTGGAGGTCGTCGTTCCCGACGAGTACTTCGGCGCGATCAACAGTGATCTCAATGCACGACGGGCGACGATTACGGCCACCGACGTGCGTGGGCAGTACCGGATCATCGATGCGGAAGTGCCCCTGCGCGCCCTCTTTGGCTACGCGACCGATCTTCGAAGCCTCAGCCAGGGGCGCGCCTCGGCCAGCATGGAGATGTGCCGCTACGCGCCGTCGCCGACGTCGCTTGCGGTGTGATCCTGTCGTCCAGGCGGGCTCCGACGGCACCCGCCAGAATTTCCATTTTCAATTTAATTCCGAATGTCAAGGACTTTCGGCAGTTTCTGCTCCAGGGCCGTTGACAAGTAGTTGGAAGTCACTATCCTCGCCGAACTCTGGTTTGGTGGTAGTCGAGCAACCATAAACGCTGAAACAGGTGGACTTTGTCGACAGGTGAGCGAATCCGTATCCGGATGGAATCGTACGACACCAGCGCGCTGGATTCTTCCGCCCGGGAGATAGTCGAGCACGCGAAGCGGACGAGCGCACGGGTCCTTGGGCCCATACCGCTGCCGACGCGCATCGAGCGCTACACGGTGTTGCGCGGCCCGCACATCGACAAGAAGTCACGCGAGCAGTTTGAGATTCGCACCCACAAGCGCATTGTCGACATCTACGAACCGACGGCCCGAACGATCGAGTCGCTGAATCGTCTCGTGGTTCCGGCCGGCGTCTTTGTGAAGATCAAGGCGTAGCGCGGTGGTCGTTCTGCTGCGGCGCGGTCTGCAGTGACGCCCCACATTTGCCGTTTCTGTAAGCTCCGGCGGCGCCCGTAAGCGTCCGCTCGGTTTGGAATACGGACTCGTCTCGGGTCCGCAAGGTGTGTGTCCGGATTATGATCTCCGCACTACTCGGTACCAAAATCGGCATGACCCGCGTTCACGACGCCAAAGGCGCCGTGACTACCGTGACCGTGGTTCAGGCCGGTCCCTGCACCGTGCTTCAAAACCGGACCGCTGAGCGGGACGGATACGATGCGGTCCAACTGGGGTTTGGCGATGTCAAGCCGCACCGCTCTACCTTGCCCTCGATCGGCCACGCCGCTAAGGCGGGCACCGGGCCTAAGCAGCATCTGCGCGAGGTGCGGCTCGAGGGGCCGTCGGATGTCGCCCCCGGCGATGTGGTGACGGTCGAGATGTTCGAGGACGGCGTGACCTACGTCGACGTCACCGGGACGTCCAAAGGCCATGGCTTCGCCGGTGTGATGGCGCGTCACGGTTTCGGCGGTCAGCAGGCGACGCACGGCGTTGAGCGGAAGCACCGCTCCGGCGGTAGCATCGGCGGGAACTCCAATATTGGCACCGGGCGTGGCGTCAAGAAGGGCAAGAAGATGGCTGGCCATTGGGGCTGCGATCGCCGCACTCAGCAGAATCTGAAGCTCGTGGGTGTTGATCGCGATCGGAATCTCCTGCTCATCGAGGGCAGCGTTCCGGGACCGTCCGGTGGTCTGGTCTTTGTTCGTAAGGCGAAGAAGAAGGGCTAGCGGCATGTTGAGCATTCCCTTATTCGACGGACAAGGCAAGCCCGCGGGCACGGTGGAGATCGACCCGAGTCTGCTCGGCGGCCGGGTTCGTCCCAAGCTGCTCAAGCAGGCCGTGGTGATGTACCAGGCCAACGCGCGGCAGGCGACGAGCGCCACCCGCAGTCGCGGGATGGTGATCGGCTCGACGCGCAAACTGTTCCGCCAGAAGGGCACGGGTAACGCCCGAATGGGTGCTCGCCGGACGAATATTCGTCGTGGCGGCGGCGTGGCGTTTGCCAAGGGCAACCAGAACTACCGGCAGGACCTCAACAAGAAAATGCGACAGTTGGCGCGGAACAACGCGATACTCGCGAAGATCGAGGGCAACGATGTCGCGGTGGTTGACGGCGTGTCGTTCGACGCGCCGAGCACAAAGCGTTTCGCGTCCCTTCTTCGGGCCGTCGGCGGCGATCGCGGCTGCCTGTTCACGATGGGATCGGCGGATGACACCGTGTACCGGTCGGGTCGCAACATCCCCAAGACCGAAGTGAGACCGCTGGGTGAGGTGAATGCGTACGACATCCTGCGGCGTAGGAAACTCGTGATGACCAAGCCGGCGTTTGACGCGCTGGTGAATGATCCGGTGCGACTTCGCGCTCCGTCGGAAGCGTAATCGAGGGGCGACACGACTATGGACATTTATCACATCGTCAAGCGTCCGCTCGTCACCGAGAAGGGAACGCACCAGGCGGCGCAGTCCTTCGCGGCGACGGCATCGATGCCGGCCCGCGGCGGTTCGTTCGCGTTTGAGGTTCATCCCGACGCGTGTAAGGCGACGATCCGGCAGGCGGTCGAGAAGATTTACAATGTGAAGGTCTTGTCCGTTCGGACTGCGAATCGGCAGGGCAAGGCGCGTCGCGTGCGTATGTCTCGCGGCAGTACTCGGGCGTGGAAGAAAGCCATCGTTGTGCTGGATGCAAACAGCCACATCGATCTGTTCTAGTTGACGGAGTGAGTGTGAGGCGAGATGGGTATTAGGCGACTCAAACCGACTTCTCCTGGGCGGCGGCATGCTCAGTTGAATGATTTCTCCGAGATCTCCGACAAGCGCAAGCGTCCGGAGAAATCGTTGATCGAGCGCATCACCCGCAAGGGCGGCCGGAACCATCACGGCAAGATCACCGCGTGGCATCGCGGGGGTGGCGCGCGCAAGTTGTACCGGAAGATCGACTTCCGCCGTACGAAAGACGGGATCGTCGCCAACGTGGAGGCGGTTGAGTACGATCCCAATCGCTCCTGTCACATCGCGCTGCTGATGTACGCCGACGGAGAAAAGCGGTACATCCTCGCGCCCAACGGCGTCAAGGTCGGCGATCAGTTGGAGAGCGGCGTCGGTG
>JAJDDR010000254.1 GCA_029260255.1 Phycisphaerae bacterium | reverse complement strand
TGGAGGTTTTCTCGCGTGACGTGGGGGGCATCGTGTTCAGCGACACGCCATGCCGCGGCGCGATGCAGGACCTCACACTCCAGACCGGAAGCAATTGGACCGTCACCCAGATAAACGCCCATCAGAACCACGCCGTTGCATGCACCGAGACTCTTTACTTCCGCAACATCGATATTGGAAGCGGCGCGACGCTCGAGGTTGGGTCGTTTGTCTTGTACTATACTGCCAAAGTACCACGTGAACGGGACGGTGACACGGAACGAGGGATCAAGGGATCAAGGAGGGACGCGGCGGGCCGTAGAGGACTGGTGCGCGCTCGTCTTCAAACCGTAACGCACCCAGGAAGCCCCGCACCAGCGCGTCGTCGGGATGCTCGCCGGCGGCGGCGCGCAGTATTCGGATGGCCTCGGACTGGTCGTCGTTCCGAAGGGCGAGGTATGCGTCGAGAACATCCCAGTGCGGCCTATGGGGGGCAAGACTTCGCCCCTGCCGCAGGCAGTGCCGGACGGTCCTCGGGTCGCCGGTTCTGACGGCCGCGTTCGCAAGAAGCCACCACGCACGCGTGTCTGTGCCATGCTCCGCCAGGTGAGTCAGAAGCAGACGCTGTGCGGCGTTCGCGTTGTCCACCGCGATGTAAGCCTCCGCGAGAGTGTGGACCGCCGTGAGTCCGGCGTCGCCACCGCGACCTTCCGCCGCCTTCGGGCCTTCCAACAGCGCGCGCAGCGCGGCGATCGCTTCCGCGTGGCGTCCCAGCCGGACCAGGATTCGGGCGTATTGCCCTGCCACCATGGGATCGTCACCCAGCATGCTGATGAGGCTACCGAAATCGCGGGCGGCGCTGTCAAGGTCTCCGAGAACGGTGCAGACCTCGCCGCGCAGCAGAACGAGTCTGGCGGTATGATCGAATCGATCCATCCGGGCGTCGATCAACGCCCTGGCCTCGGCCGGCATGTCCAAAGCGGTCAGGCATTGGGCCAGCGCGATTACGTAGTCGATATTGCGCGGTCCCAGCTCAACCGCCGCCGCGTAGTGGTCCCGCGCTCGTTCGAGACGCCATTCCTGCTCCGCCGCCAATCCCCGAAGGTATGCAAGTTCCGCGCTCGCGTCGCCCGCCTCTTCCGACATGCCTAGAACGGCCATGGCGGCGCCGGTATCGCCCTGTTCCAGGCGGCAGCGCGCCAGGGCGTGGTAGTACTCGGGTTGCCTGGGGTTCAGTTGGATGGCCCCTTCAAGACTGCGGACCGCGTCGGCGATTCGACCGGTCTCCAACTGCTGGTTTGCGAGGCGAAACTTCATACCGCCGCGAAGGTCGGTCCAATCCCGCTCGCCCTCTTGATGCAGGTTCGGGTGGGGCTTGGACTGGCATCCCATCAGCAAGAAGCACAGCGCGAGCGCGGCCGGGAGCCGCATCATCACTTCACTTATCGTTGCGTGTTTCATGGCGCATCGCCGATCAGTACTTTGACGAAGTCGCGGGCCAGCGCCGTGTCGTCTTCCCATTCCACCGCGCCTTCGATCTCCTCTTTGAGCTTGACGGCCGAGACAAACCGGGGGTGGTTCTGGATCGCCATCCGCGCGTTCCACAGCGCAAGCGTGCTGTTCCCTCGCGAGAAATGATCGAGCGCACTGCGGTACTGCGCTTGGGCGATTCGCTCGCGGCTGTGCCAGTGTGCATGCCGGCGCAGGCT
Organism: Phycisphaerae bacterium; assembly: GCA_029260255.1. Classification (GTDB taxonomy): domain Bacteria; phylum Planctomycetota; class Phycisphaerae; order UBA1845; family UBA1845; genus OFTM285. The sequence goes on along the minus strand of JAJDDR010000254.1, from coordinate 11,335 downwards.
CACGCGGGCTCGCTCGATGTCCTCGCGAATCTCCGAGCTGAGTTCCGCGTAACGATCGTGGTTGTCGATGATGTGCACCGTAAGCAGAATGATCACTTCCTCGCGATCGAGCGAGTCGTTTTTGGATCTGAAGAGATCGCCGATTCCGGGGATGTCGCCCAGCAGCGGAAGCTGTGCCCGCGAGTCCGAATCGACTTCTCGGAACAGCCCGCCGATCAGAATCGTGTGCCCGTCATGGACGATGACGTTGGTGGTCACTTCGGTCGTCTGCTCAAACGGAAGTTGCGCGGCCGTCAGTCCGCCGACGCTATCCTCCGGGTGCAACTCCATGCGCACGTAGCCGTCGGTCCCGATGTACGGGCGAAACGTCAACTGCGTGCCCGTTTCGAGAAACTCGACCTTTTGGATGGCCTGTGTCTCGGTGACCGTGGTGGTGATGTACCCGTCGCGCCGGCCCACGATGACGTTTCCGACCTGTTTGTTGAGCGCGATCACTTTCGGGTTGGCGATGACACTGGTGTCGGTAATCTGCTCGAGCGCGCGGAGAAACACCCCGACGTGGTCCTTGATGATCCCCAGCGTGAATCCGCCGTCCGGCACGTTGTTCGCAAAGGCGGTGGACGCGTTGGTGTTGAATCGCTCGAAGCGCTCCTGGGGAAGCGCCCCGACAGCGATGTTCTGCACACCCATGGACGTGGAGCCCAGCAACTCCAGATCGACTCCCCCCACCAGCGTGAAATCGACTCCCAGCGCGTTGTCGTCCGTGAGTCGCGCCCGCAGGATCGTCGCCTCGACCAGGACCTGCCGCGGTTGAAGGTCGATCTGCCTGATGAGGTCACCGATCCGATCGAGTGCTTTGGGGTAGTCGAAGACGACCAGGAAATCCTGATTTGCCAGGCGATCACCACCGGCGTCCGAAAGCTCAACTTCCAGGCCCACAACCGCCTCCGGCGACTGGGCGATCTTTCCGTCGGCGCTGAGCAGCGGTTCGACCGCCACCGCCGCGTCGGCGGCGCGGATGTAGTTCAAATGGTAGACCCTCGACGACACCGGCGTCGCCGCGGACTGCATCTCCGCAAGCTCGTCGAGCGTGTAGACGTAGATGAACTCGTCTTTGACGCGATAGTCGCAGTTGTTGGTCACCAGCGCGGCGTGCAGCGCCTGCTCGAAGGTCACATTGTAGAGGTCCGCCGTGACCGAGCCTTCGACGGCCGGCGTGGCGATGATGTTCCGTCTTCCCTGCACACTCAGAAGACGGAGCACGTTTGCCAGCTCCATGTCCACCACGTGCAGTTCGACGGCACCGTCACCGTCGATCATCACGGTTTCCTCGACCGGCAGCGCGGGCTCGACGGGCGGATCCTGCGCCGCGAGACGAGTCCCCGGCGGAAGTGCCAGCGCCGCGGCACTGAAAGTCGCGGCAATGACTACGCGTACCAGCCTGCGCATTATCGAGACTCTCCGATGCAACATGAGGCCGGACCGGTAAGAGCTAACGCCGCTTGCCGATTCCAGTCTTCTTCCCGGACTTATCGTCACCTTCAATCTGAACCTTGATGGTGCCCGACGCCAGGGTGCGCTGGATTTGGCTCAAGAGATCGTTCGTCTTGCGCGCTTCCTGGAGAAGTTGGATGCGCTGAGCCGCGCTGTCCGGGAGTTGGGCACCGGCGACCGAAATCGACGGCGGCGCCCCGAGCCAGACTTTCCAAATTGTGGCGATGACAAAAAGCCACAGAAGGTGGCGATTGATCGACCCGCGCGGGGCCGTCGTGGGCACTTGCATCGGAGCCTCCTTGCTCGACGGACGGGCGTTCTCGCTGAGCCTCATCAAAGGGAGCGATGTTCGACGCTGTCGTTGGCCTTGAACACACCCGTCGGATGATCGTACACCCAGTCCGAGTCTCCGACGGGCGCGTCCATCGGGGCGATTCGATTGTCCTCGGTAAAGGGATTGTCCGGCACGCGATCCAGATACGCGGTAAATCCCGCGCGCACTTTGTGTTTTGCCGCCGGTTCCGACAGGCCCTGCAACTCCTCGAGCGTCGGATACGCGGCATCGTGATCGCCCCAATAGCGACCCAACGCCGTTCGTAGGCGCTCGAGCCGGTCGATCAGGATCTTACGCTGCTGCGAATCCTGCGGCGTACCGATTTCGCGATCGGGAATGGCGACGACCGCCAGCAAACCGACCACGAAGAACACTGCCAGAACCTCGATGATTAGACTCGCTCTACGTCTCATGACTCCCGGGATATCGGATGCGTCACGCCGGTCCTGTAGAATCAAATCGACATCACGACGCCGCGAGGGCGTTTTCGGACCGCAGCGTTTGGCGTCGCAAGAAGACGCACCCGCCGGTCACGGGCTACGGCGCGGTGCCCTCGGTCCGGTCAGAATTGCGGCGTAATGCCCAGCCAGGTATCTGCTTGTTTCCAAACGGTCGGTTTTTACGTCCATTCCGGCGTTTTCCGGGTCGATAACTGTCGTGCAAGCACCGGGCCGGTTTCGCTGTCGGGCCCCGACGGTGGTAGTTGAGGGCGCCGCAACGAGAGGGAATGACAATGGACGCGCTTCTGGTCGTACCGCCTTGGGGGGTGGAGGACGGGCATCTCGCAAAGGGAACCGGCGGGCGATACCCGCCGCTCGGGCTACTGTACGTGGCCGGCTACTGCGAATCCCGTGGGCACGACGTCTGTGTTCGAGACGCTATCGTGGAGGACCTCTCCTTCGACGAGATCGAGTCCTTTATTCGAGAGAACCAGCCGCGTTTCGTGGGCATCACGTCCGTCACGGCGCAGATCCGGCGCGCACAACGGGTGGCCGAAATCTGCAAGAGGGTGTCTCCTCACTCGAAGGTCGTCCTTGGCGGCACCCACGCGAGCGTGGTTCCCGACGACGTCCTGGAGGACCGCAACATCGACTTCGTCATTCGCGGCGAGGGTGAGTATACGTTCACCCAACTCGTGGAGGGCGAGTCGATGGACTTGATTCGCGGGCTGTCGTATCGCCAAGGCGGTCCCCTCGGCAAGGTGAGGCACAACCCGCTCGGCGAGCCCATCCGCGATCTCGACGCGCTGCCGATGCCCGCCTACCACCTGACGCCGTTCGAGAAGTACCGGCCTTCCGTCGGATCCTACCGGCGAGTCCCCTCTGTCGCGATGATGAGCACGCGCGGCTGTCCCGGCAAGTGCATCTTCTGCACCTCCGCCGAAACAGCACTGCGCACGCGGACGGCTGAGAACATCGTATCCGAGATTGAGACGCTTCAGAAGCGATACGGCGTACGCGAGGTCAACTTCTACGACGACACCTTCACGATTTTCAAGCAGAACGTCGTCAGATTCTGCGACCTGATCGTCGAACGCGGCATCGACCTCAGCTGGTCCTGTTTTGCACGCGCGGATTGTGTCAGCGACGCGTTGCTGAGAAAGATGCGCGCCGCCGGATGCCATCAGATCCTGTACGGCGTCGAGTCGGCAGATCTCACCGTCTTGAAGAACATCCAAAAGGAGATTGATCTCGACCGGACGCGCGAGGCCGTCCGCATGACCCAGAAGGCGGGCATCTCCGTCCGCGCGACGTTCATGTTCGGCAACCCCGGCGAGACCGTCACGAGCATGCGCCGCACCATCGACTTTGCCAAGGAACTCAATCCCGACATCGCCATGTTCAATATCACCGCGCCCCTGCCTGGAACGAAGCTCTACGACTGGGCCAAACGCAACGGGCATCTGCTGACCGAAGACTGGCGCGATTTCGACGCCGCAAAGGTCATCATGGAGTTGCCGAGCGTATCGCGCGACGACGTCAATCGCATGTACCGCACCGCGTACCGGGAGTTTTACCTCCGGCCGATGTACCTGCTGCGGCGGCTGGCGCGGTGGCGCAACATCGAGGACGTGAAGATGAGCGTCCGAGCATTGCACTCGATCCTGACGGTGCGGACGACCCGGCCGCTGTCGCGGCTCCGCCGGGCGATCCAACCCACAACCGGGGATCGCGCGCTTCCCGTGCTCGGTCACGCTTCGGCTGAGATCTGCTAGCGGACTCGACGCGCGCCGTGTGCCGTTACGGCGACGACCGTCGGAACCGTGTCGATGTCGATCTTCCCGTTGTTCGGTGCGATCAGGAACGTCTGGTCCCCGGCGGCGGCGTCATGTGGCACGTCGATGACAAACGTCCCGACGGCGTCGGCCGATACCCGGTAGGTGTACGTCGCAAGGTACGCCTCACTCTCGGTCGTGACCGACCGATCGATGTCCAACCCGCTGAGCATCTGTCCGTTGCCGACGTTGAACGCCGTGAAGTTCCCCGCTTGTCCACCGAACACGTAGTCCCGGCGCTTCTCGATCGCGACGTCGACCAGCTCGAGATGCCCCCGGCGCCCGCCGGTGACGGTCGTCTCCAACTGATAGCTCTGCAAACCCCGCAACGCGTTTTCCGCGAACACCCGAATTCGGACGACGTCCCCCGGACGGGCGGAGCGAGCGTCCGCAATGACGGAGAGCGAAGCAGATCCCACGACTCTCGGCTGCGCCGGAACTTCGGGCGACGGGACGCACGAGCACGGGTTGTTCCCGGCAAAACAGGACAGCGCGTGGTTCGCATCGTGGATGTTGCAGAAACCGTCCGCCGAACACGCTCCAAACGCCCCGCCGGCGTCGACGTTCAGGCTCTCGCACGGATTCACACCACTGAAGCACGACAGCGCGTGATTCCTGTCATGAATGTTGCAAAAACTGTCGGTCGGGCAGGCGCCGAACGCCCCGCCCATATCGGCGAAATTGATGGGAATAATGTTGCACGTCCCACCCGCCTCGCATGAACACCACGAGCAGTTATCGTCACGCGCGTTGTTCGCGTCGAGGTCGCAGCAATCTTCGACAGTCGTGCAGATCGGCCCCTCGCACTCGTCCGGTACGCCGTTCATGTTGCCGTCCGCGCAATCCGTCGCCGCACCGGACCACGTGCCGCCGGCCAGCGTGCAATCCGCGTCGGTTTCCGGAGTACATGTCTGCCCAACGCAACAGGCGCCAGACGGGGCGGGGCAGGTCACTCCGGCGCACGTCGACGGGTCGCCCTGAAAAATCCCGCCGCCGGACGTACAGGTGGTCCCAACGATACCGTCGTCGCATGTGCCGTCCGCATTGCAGCATGCGCCCACGGGAATGCCGGTGCAGTCGTCGGGGCATCCGGTGAAAGCTCCTGCCCACGTGCTGTTCGGAATGACGCCGCAGTCGGTCTGGGTCAGGCTGAGGCACCCGCCGCCTGCAAGACAACACGCGCCCTCAGGCTGCGGGCAGGCGACGCCGGAACACACCGTGTTGTTGCCCTGGTACACGCCGCTCAACGCGCAGACCGTGGGATCAACAGCATCGTCGCAGGATCCATCGGGGTTGCAGCACGCGCCCGCCGGGAAGCAGACGGTCGTTCCACAATCGGTACCGAGACCTTGTGCAAACCCGCCGGCGATGCCGCAATCGGCGAGCGTAATGTCCAAGCAGCCCGACGGCTGAAAGCAGCAAGCCTGCGCGCACGTGACACCCGCACACGTTGTTCCCTCACCCCTGAAAAGCCCGCCCGAAATGCTGCAAGTCGCCTCGGTCACGCTGTCGCCGCAGCCACCGCCGACCTCACAGCACGCGCCCGGTTGGGCGCCGCAGTCGACGACCGCGCGGATGAACCAGTCGCCGGTGACGCCGAGCGGGCACGCATTCACCCACCCACCGGGGATTGAAAACACCGCGTTCTTCCCTGTCTGACAGCCGTCGGCATCGAAGACGACACTCGGCCCGAACGGCTGCGGGCTGTTGTTGAAGAACTTGAGGGACACAACGAATTCCTGCCCGCCGGTCACCGGTATGTTGATCGGAATCGCCTCGAATTCGTCAAGGAATCGAAACTCGTTGGCCACGCCGTCGCTCAGAACCGGTCCCTGGAGCACCGCGTCGCCTCCGGTGGGTGGTTGATTCTGCATCACGGGTCCGGGAGTCGGAAACGCGCCGCTCGCGAAGATACTGATGGATTCCTCGAGCATCTGAGGTGAGCCGCCGAACTGTGAGCGCCAGAACACCTGAACCGCGACAATGTTGCCGTTGCACGGCGAAGTAAGCCACGCGGCAACGCTCTCGCCCGCGATGAAGCACGGACAGACGGTCGCGCCGGACCCGTCGGTGACCGAGTCGTTCTGGACGGTAACCTCGGCGGCGGAAGCATGATGCGCGACTGATTGAACAACCAGCATCATAACGGAGCTGAGAGAGAGGCGACTGAGGAGATTCAACAAGAGACGCATCCGGTTCCCCTTTTCAATGCCGGACTCGGCAAGATCGGTTTGCACTGGAGGGAATCAGATCACCGCTCGTTTCCGCTCCAGCCCTATGCTCTCCAGCGTACGAGAATCGAGGAATTGAAGCAACGATAACCCCGCGTCGCTCCAGAAATCCTGCATTTCGTCTGTTCAATCGCGAATTCCGCGCGAGGCTACGGGCGATCGTTGTTTAGCGCGGCGCCCGACCACGAGCGTGTCGCCGGCGGACTCACGCCGTTCACCAGTTGACGGAACGTCAGCAGATCGAACGGCGTCGTGGCGCCGTTGCGATCGATGTCCGTGTAGTCGACTGCCAAGCCCTCGGCGGGCGTGAACACGTCGTTGACGATCTGGCGGAACCTCAGGAGGTCAAACGGTGACACTGCACCGCCCTGGTCCACGTCCGCCGGAAGGAACCCGATGTCGACGCGATCAGGCTCGTTCACGCCGGGACCCTGATGACCGAGATTCTCGATGGCGTTGCCCGACAGATCTTCCACGCTCGCGATCACCGTGGTCCACTCCTGAATCGCGATGATCCGGCTGAGCGTCACACGCACGGACGTCTCGTCGACCATCTCCACGGCCGTCACCGACGGGGGCGCCGCCCCACCCGTCTCCACAACGCCAAACGCGGCCGCGGTCAGCTCCGTACCACCCAAGTCGACCACCGGCTCGCTGAAGCCGATGACCATCTGATCGATCCCGCGATTGACCGTACTGCCGTCGGTGCTCTCGCTGCCCGCGTCGATGAACCCCCCGAAGCCGTGCTCGTGGAACGACACGCCGGCCGATCCGTGAACGATCTCCGGTCCGACTTCATCAGCGCACACCAGTTCGTTCACCGTGAAATTGTCGATCGCGGCCTCGGTAAGCGAATTGTTCGGATTGTCCGACACCACGAAACGCACCTGCACGCTCGCCGTCGGTTCGACATGGTCACCCAGGGTGAAGGAATGCGTCTGCCACGCGCTGCTCGTTCCGAACGTCGTGTCCACATCAACCCAGTCGGTTCTGTTGTTGGTAACCTGCGTCGTCAGACCGTCCACGTCTCCACCGGCCAACGGTTGCGAAAAGAGCCACCGGGCGTAGCCGATGGTCGCGTCCGCACCGGCCAGGTCGATCATGGGCGAGGTGAGAATCGTGGGCCCGCCGTCCACATCGGACGTGAACGCGTTGCCCCCGGTGTGTTGCTCCGTGACGAAACACATCGTCTCCGTTGAGAGCTGACCGAAGTCGTCTTCCGGCTGGGCCTGATTCCCACCGGTCTGTGTGCCCACCGGGTCGACGCGCTCCCACTCACCACCCGCTAGATCGAAACTCGTCACGGTCCATCCGGGCGTCGGATTCTCGAACCGCTCGTCCAGCGTCACCTCCGTGCCGAAGATCGCCGTGGATACGTGCGTTGCTCCGGGTGCGCCCGGAGGATCGGTGTAGACAAGCCCGTCCGACGCGCGGGTACTGACATAGTAGCGCATGACGGAAGTACACTCAGCGCCGGGCAGGGTGACCGTGTAGACGTTCTGGTCGACCTCGGGCATCGCGGTTTCGACAAACGGGCCCGCATCGACCGACACGAACTGGACTCCGGTGCCCGGCACGGGGTCGATGCTCAAACCGGAGACGCTGACCGGGAACACCGTGCTCTGCCCCGGCGTGACATCGCCGGGAAGCCCTTGAGGATACGTGAAAACCAGCGTCGTGGGCGGGAGGTTCACCCATATCTGGGTGCCGGAGCACGTGCCCAGAAAGATGTCCTTCCAGCCGTCGCCGGTGAAATCGAAGATGGCGACGTCGTGCGTTCCGCTCGGCGTCCAGGGCGCCGCTCCACCCTGCTCTTGCAACGTCACGGTCGGCGCGTTGCCGAGGTTCCGGTAGAGATGCGATCCGCGGTTGCAGCCGGCGATGTCCACGTCGACGTCGCAGATATACACATCATTGAAGCCGTCATTGTTCAAGTCCGCGATCAGCGAGTTGCCGCCGAAGTCGAAGTCGCTCCCGCTCTGGTACGTGAACGGTAGTGTATCAAAACCGGCGTTCCCGCTGCCGACCGCACCGGTATTCAGCATGTACCTGTCCTGCCCGTCGTCGGTGACAACCATGTCAAGCCACTCGTCGTTGTTCAGGTTGCCGACCGTCACGTGGTACGGGGACAGGTTGTAGACCGCATCGAGGCGATCGAAGAACCCCGGATTACCCGGATCGTTGTAGATAATCCCCACGTATTGGGGCGGAAACAGCGCGGTGTCCTTGACGATGTCCATCGCGCCGTCGTTGTTCATGTCCGCGATCGCAACGGCCATGCCGAACGCGGACAACGCCATCGTCGGTGTCAGCCGTTCGGTGGTGACGTCCTCGAAATGACCGTCGCCCGTATTGAGGAACAGCGCGTCATCCAGGTCAACGCCCAACGGTGGTGGCATGTTCTTGGGCTGGTCGTAGTCCGTGAAGTAGAGATCGTTGTCGCCGTCGTTGTCGATATCGCCGGCTGCCACCGCGCAGAACCGGGGAGCGTACGCGTTGCCGTTGGAGAGCATCAGGATCAGTGGAATACGTTCTTCCTCGTAACGGAACCCCTGCCACACGCCGCCCGTTTCGCCAAGATTGATGTAGATCCGCGGGTGCGAGATGTGCTTCGGCGCGCCGTCGCTCAGCGTGGTGGCGGTGACGATGTCCAGCCAATCGTCGTCGTTGATGTACGCCAGGATTACGTCCCGGTCGTTCGTCGGAGTGAGGAAGCCCATGTCGCCCGGAACCGTGGACTCCGCCGCGTACTCGGCCGTGCGGTCGACGAACACGCCGTCCACCGCATGCCCCTCGGCCTTCCCCTCCTGCATGAACAGCACGTTGACCCTTCGGCCGGTCGTCGTCATCGGCTCCTTGCGGACCGCGACCAAATCGATGTCGCCGTCACGGTCGACGTCACCCCAGGCGTAATCCTTCTCATTCGGATCATTCACTCCGAGCTGCGGGTCGTCCGTAATCAAGCGGGTCGTCGTCTCACTGTTGAATTCGACCCAACCGCCGCTGCCGGCCACCGCCGGTGCGATGGAGACGCCGCCAAGTGCGACGGATGTCACGAGACAGAGCGTAAACCACTGAACGGACCGACGTGCGGCGCTGGCGTACATGCTTTTCCTCCTGGAAGGCCCTGAGCGGTATTCCGAAGTCCCGACCACCCGTGAGAGATGACGTATCTTATCGTACCCGCCCGCCAAACGGCAACATCAAAGTTGCGGAGCCACCGTGTCGATTCGTAGTGACACACGAAAACTTGAACCGATAATGCTCGATCGGACCGGCCGGGCAACCGGGCGGGCGATCCGGTCGAGTGCCGTCATGTGGCACTACAGGCGTGCCACGGGTGTGCACACAGCCGCCTTGAGGGTCGTTCTCGCAACCCGGCACCCGTGTCCGCCGCCGCCCAGTCAGTGAACACCGCCCAGCGCGCGGAGCCGGCGCTGACGCCCGCCCGGATATCGCACGCTACGTTGTATTGCGTTCCGAATCGTGTACGATATCGGCGACATCCCGCTCTCGGGCGGTTAGCTCAGTTGGCTAGAGCGCCTGCTTTACACGCAGGAAGTCGGGGGTTCGAGTCCCTTACCGCCCAGTGACGTAAACGCTGAATTCGTAGGAACCCGCGGGTAGCGAAGCCTCGCCTCGCGCGCTCGACAATCGCGCTGACACCGCGCGGCCCGCGGTGCGGTCACTCGGACAGTTGTGCCATGACCTCATCTGAAATGTCGAAGTTGGAGGAGACGCTCTCGACGTCGTCTTGGTCTTCGAGCGCTTCGATAAGCCTGAGCACCTTCTTGGCGGCATCGATATCGAGCGTCACGGTGTTCGCGGCGATCCCGGTTACGTCCGACGACTCGATCGGAATCGATGCCGCCTCGAGCGCCGCCTTCAAGGTCTCGTAGTCTTCCGGCGCGCAGGTGACCTCGTGGAGGGACGCGGATGACGATACGTCCTCAGCGCCGTTCTCCAGCGCCACCTCCATGAGCCTGTCCTCGGTGACCGCATCGGCCCCGAGCGTGAACACGCCCTTCTGAGAGAACATCCAGGAGACGCAATTGCTGGCACCGATGTTGCCGCCGAAGCGTTCGAAGATCTTCTTCATTTCCGGAGCGGTACGGTTGCGGTTGTCGGTCAGCGCGCGTGCGATAACGGCCACACCATTTGCGGCATAGCCCTCGTAGACCACCTCTTCGTAGTCCTCACCGGCCAACTCGCCGGTGCCTTTCATGACGGCCTTCTCGATCGTGTCCTTGGGCATGTTGTCCGCCTTCGCCTTATCGATGGCGAGGCGGAGGCGCGGGTTGTCCTCGGGGTTTCCGCCGCTCTTAGCAGCCATGGTGACGTTGCGGGCCAGCTTGCTCCAGTTCTTGCCACGCTTGGCGTCGGCGCGGGCCTTCTTATGCTTGATAGTCGACCATTTCGAGTGGCCTGACATGAGTCCTTCCTTTCCGCCCTCGGGATGACCCCGATCACATCCGCCGCGTCACGGTGTTTCCACGTTGCTCTTCACAATGGGTGCGACGTTCGGCGGCACACCGTCTTGCACGCGCTCGATCTTGGCGCTCGCGGTCGTCAGCAACGTGCGCAGATCTGCCCGCTCCGGTCCCTTGGACAATCGCTCGGTCGCCAGTTCGACGGTTTTGGTCCACCGTGCGACCGCCTCATCGGCCTCACCCGACCGCCAGAGCGCATCGCCGAGGTGATCGTAGATCACCGGATCGCCGCCAACGCTCGCGGTCGCCGCCTTCATCAGCCAGCGTTTCGCCTGCGCGAAGTCGCCTTTTTTGTACAAGACCCAGCCGTAGCTGTCGAGGTACGCTTCGCTCCGCGGCTGGCGGGCGAGCGCGTGGCGGATCATGCGTTCCGCATCGTCCAGCCGCACACCCGCGTCGGCCAGCGAGTAACCATAGTCGTTGTGCACGCCGAAGAGAATGCTGTCGAGAACGCGCCTGCCGGATGGCAAGTTACGCCGGGCGAACGCCTCCGGAAGCGTCGAATCGCGCA